>CAIYWM010000507.1 GCA_903929895.1 uncultured Alphaproteobacteria bacterium | reverse complement strand
TCATAGATGCGCTCGCCCTCGAAGACGGCGGAACCGTAGTGCAGCGCGTGGGTGAGCACGTGCATGCGGCTGTCGCGCCACGGGACCAGCTTGCCGTCCAGCCAGATGAACCCGTCCCGATCGTCCATGGTTAAGGACATTGCGATATGCTTCCTCGATTGATTCTAAATAGGTCTCTGAGGCCACCCCCAGAACAACTATTAATCCCAATAGGTCAATAATACTGACCTTGTCAATCACACTGACCCTGCGTGTCTTTCGCCCATGAATTTCAGGTCAGAAGGAGAGGCATCCCCGGATCGCCCTTGCCCATCGCCCTCTGGTAGGCGGGCCGGGCGGCAATGCGCTGTAGATAGGCGCGGATCGCCGGATAGGGCGCGAGGTCGAACGGCAGGAAGTAGCGCATGGTCGTCAAGGAGAAGACGGCCATGATGTCGGCCGTCGTGAGCTCCGCCCCGGCCAGGTAATCGGCCTTCCCGAGCCGCGCCTCGACGAGGCCGAGGGCAAGTTCGAGGCGGGCCTTCATGGCCTTGATCAGCGGATTGTCCGCCGGAAGATCGAGCCGTCCCAGGATCATGTTGCGGCCCGTCGCCGGCTGGAGCGTGCCGTTGGCGAAGTGGAACCAGTAGAGGAACTCAGCGAAGTCGGGATGGTCGGGCCCCCGCACGAGCCGGCCGTTGCCGTACTTTGCGACGATGTACTCGACGATGGCGCCGGACTCGGCCAGCAGCACGTCGCCGTCCTGGATCACCGGTGCCGCGCCGATCGGATGCAGGGCCTTGTACTCGGGCGGCGCGAGCCGTGTGACCGCGTCACGGTCGTAGACCTTCAGCTCGTAGGGAACGCCCAGTTCCTCGCACAGCCAGACGATCCGTTCCGACTGCGATACGCCAAGATGGTGAACGGTCAGCATGGCGCCCTCTTGCGGCTTCGGAAGGGTTCAGGATGGAGGGTCGCGCTAACATCCGCTTGCGCGGGGTGTCAACGCAGCCCACCCGCACTATAAAGACAGCGTGGAATCCAGAGCCCCCGCCAACCCCCTTTTCCTCCGCGACGAAGAGCTGCGCCAGGGCATCGAGCTGATGTTCTATGCCTATCGCGACTTCACCTTCGAATCCGACCAGCAGCTCCGGCACTACCAGCTCGGCCGGGCCCATCATCGCGCCCTCTACTTCATCGGCAGGCATCCCGGCCAGACCGTCGGTCACCTCCTGTCGATCCTGAAGGTGACCAAGCAGTCGATCAGCCGCGTGCTGAAGGACCTGATCGAACAGGGCTACGTCGAGCAGAAGAGCGGCGCGCGCGATCGCCGCGAGCGCCTGCTGTGGCTCACCCCCAGGGGCCAGGAACTCGAGCGCGACCTCACGGACCGCCAGAGCCAGCGCTTCGCGCGGGCCTATCGCGAGACCGGTGCCGAGGCGGTCGAAGGGTTCCGCAAGGTGCTGCTCGGCCTGCTCGACCCGCCCGAACGCCTCGTGGTCGACAAGCGGATACGCGGCGGCGGCCGCTAGCGCATCATGGATGCGTCGTCCGACAAGCCGCACATCCTGGTCGTCGACGACGATACGCGCCTGCGCGAACTGCTGAAGTCGTTCCTGTCGCGCAATGACTTCCGCGTCTCGACCGCCGCCAACACGGCGGAAGCCCGCCAGCAGATCAGCTCCTTCGACTTCGACCTGATCGTGCTCGACGTCATGATGCCGGGCGAGACCGGCCTCGAGTTTGCCGCCGAGCTGCGCCGCACCGACGACGTGCCGATCCTGATGCTGACGGCGATGGTCGAGACCAAGGACCGCATCGCCGGCCTCGAGAAGGGCGTCGACGACTATCTCGGCAAGCCGTTCGAGCCGCGCGAGCTTCTGCTGCGCATCCAGAGCGTGCTGCGGCGCGGCCGAAACGCCACCGTCGTGGGCCCGCAGGAACTGCCGCAGCAGGTGGCGTTCGGCCCCATGCTGTTCGACCTCGAACTGGGCGAGCTCACGCACAAGGGCAAGCGCGTGGCGCTGACCGACGCGGAGATCGCGCTGATGCGCGCCTTCACCGGCCGCATCGGCGAGGTGCTGAGCCGCGAGACGTTGTGCAGGACGGTGGGCGCCAACGTGAACGAGCGGGCCATCGACGTGCAGGTGACGAGGCTGCGACGCAAGATCGAGCCCGACCCGTCGTTTCCACGCTACCTGCGCACGGTGCGCGGCCAGGGCTACCGGCTGGTCGACGCATGAAGTGGAGCGCCATCAGCGACATCTTCGAGCGCATCGCGCAGTGGTCGGACAAGCATTCGCCGCAGACCCTGTTCGCGCGCGCCCTCCTCATCATCGTCGTGCCGATGTTGCTGCTGCAGGCCCTTTCGGCCTGGTGGTTCTACAGCCAGCGCGGCGACAACGTCACCAACCGCCTGGCCATCCTGCTGGTGCGCGACCTGCGCCTGCTGATCGCGTTGCGGTCGGACTTCCCCGACGACGAGCATCGCGACTGGATCCTGCGCCGCTCTGCGCTGGACCTGCTGCTGTTCGTGTCGTTCCGCAAGGGCATCGTGCGACCGTTCAAGGAGCCTGAGTACTTCGACATCGTGGCGCGCGAGGTGCAGGGCGCGCTCGAGGCCGACCTGAAGCGACCCTTCTTCCTCGACAACAACATCGGCGGTGGCCAGCTCCTGGTCGAGATCCAGCTCTCGGACGGCGACGTGATGGACGTGCTGGTGCCGCATGTGCGCCTCACCTTCGGCTCGAGCTTCGCCTATGTCCTGGCCCAGCTCGGCCTTGCCCTGGTCCTGTTCGGCCTCGCCATCTGGTTCATGCGACGCGAGCTCGTGCCCATCGAGCATCTCGGCGTGGCCGCCGACGCCTTGGGCAAGGGACGCGACGTACCCGACTTCGCCTTCTCCGGCGGCACCCGCGAGGTCCGCAATGCCGCCACCGCCTTCCACACGATGCGCATCCGCCTGCGCCGCTCGATCCAGCAGCGCACCGAGATGCTGGCCGGCGTCAGCCACGACC
Organism: uncultured Alphaproteobacteria bacterium; assembly: GCA_903929895.1. Classification (GTDB taxonomy): domain Bacteria; phylum Pseudomonadota; class Alphaproteobacteria; order Reyranellales; family Reyranellaceae; genus Reyranella. The sequence goes on along the minus strand of CAIYWM010000507.1, from coordinate 9,020 downwards.
TGCGCACGCCGCTCACCCGCATGAAACTCTCGCTGGCGCTGCTGCCGGACTCGCCCGAAACCCGCGAGCTTTCCGACGACGTCGACGACATGCAGCGCATGATCGAGGGCTATCTCGCCTTCGCGCGCGGCGAGGGCGACGAGGAGCCGGTGATGTCCGACCTCTCGGAGCTCCTCGAGGATGTCGCGGCCGGGGCGCGCCACGGCAAGGCCAGCCTCGAGCTCTCCTGGAAGGGCGACATGAACGTCGAGCTGCGTCCGATCGCCATCAAGCGCTGCCTGACCAACATCGTGTCCAATGCCCAGCGCTATGCCAGCGAGATCAGGATCGAGGCCGTGCGCGGCCGGACGTCCGTCGAGATCACGGTCGACGACAACGGACCCGGCATTCCGCCCGAGAATTACGAGGATGTGTTCCGGCCCTTCCTGCGGCTCGACCAGTCGCGCAATGCCGCGACCGGCGGGGTGGGGCTGGGCCTCAGCATCGCCCGCGACGTGGCGCGCAGTCACGGCGGCGACGTCACGCTGGCGGTCTCGCCGCTGGGCGGTTTGCGCGTGATCGTGCGAATTCCGCTGTGAGCGGCGCCCCGGGACTTGCGGCGCGGCCGCCTGTGATAGAGTGAAGGAAATACTTCAGAGAGAAATGCCCAAGACAATGTCCAAGACACCGCTTCACTTCACGCACGTCGCCCATCCGTCGCCGCTTCCCGCCGAGAAGCGCGCGGAGCTGCTCAAGAATCCGGGCTTCGGCCGCGTCTTCTCCGATCACATGGTGACCATCCGGTATCACGAGTCCAAGGGCTGGCATGATGCGAAGGTCGAACCGCGCGCGCCGATCCCGATGGATCCGGCCGCGGCCGTCCTGCACTACGCCCAGGAGATTTTCGAGGGGCTGAAGGCCTATCGCACGGCCGATGGCGGTGCGACGCTGTTCCGCCCGCTGGAGAATGCCCGCCGCTTCCAGCAGTCGGCCGAGCGGCTCGCCATGCCGGTCCTGCCGGAGGACGTGTTCCTCGAGTCCGTCGACCAGCTGGTCAAGATCGACAGAGCATGGATCCCGGAGGGCGACGGCAGCCTCTACATCCGGCCCTTCATGTTCGCGAACGAGATCTTCCTCGGCGTGAAGCCATCGTCGGACTACCTCTTCATCGTCATCGCCTCGTCGGTCGGCGCCTACTTCAAGACCGATGCGCCGGCGGTGTCGGTCTGGGTCTCCGACGATTTCACCCGCGCGGCCCCCGGCGGCACCGGCGCCGCCAAGTGCGGCGGCAACTATGCCGCCAGCCTGCAGGCGCAGGCCGAAGCGACGCGCCACGGCTGCGACCAGGTCGTGTTCCTCGATGCCGTCGAACAGCGCTGGATCGAGGAGCTGGGCGGCATGAACATCTTCTTCGTGTTCGACGACGGCTCGATGATCACGCCGCCGCTCGGCGGCACGATCCTGCCCGGCATCACGCGCAGCTCGCTGCTCACGCTGGCGAAGGACAAGGGCATCAAGGTGAGCGAAGAGCGCTATTCGATCGAGCAGTGGCGCAAGGATGCCGCCAGCGGCCGCCTGCGCGAGGCCTTCGCCTGCGGCACCGCCGCGGTCGTCACGCCGATCGGCACGGTGCGCAGCAAGGACGGCGAATTCCGGATCGGCAATGGCGGCTCGGGCGCCAAGACCGAGGAGCTGAAGGCCGCCCTCGTCGGCATTCAACGTGGCCGCACGGCCGACCCGCACGGCTGGATCCACAAGGTTTTCTAGGCCGCGCCTAGAAAAGCTTGCCGCCGTTCGGCACGGGCCTGGTTGGCGCGATCAGCACGACGCTGCCGTCGGCGGACGGGAAGCCGAGCGTCAGGACTTCGGACATGAACCTGCCGATCTGACGCGGCGGGAAGTTCACGACCGCTGCGACCTGACGGCCGACCAGCTCCTCCGGAGTGTAGTGCACGGTGATCTGCGCCGAGGACTTCTTCGTCCCGATCTCGCCGCCGAAATCGATCAGCAGGCGGTAGGCGGGCTTGCGCGCGCCTTCGAGCGGCGCCGCCTCGACGATGGTGCCGACACGGATGTCGACACGCTCGAAATCTTCATAGGTGATGGTCGTCATGCTGCCCCGAAACTAGAGCGGCGCGATCGAAAGACAAAGGGTGGGCAAAAGAAAAGGGGCCACGTACGCGGCCCCTTTTCCGGATCGGCGACAGGCCGACCCACGCTTACTCTAAAACGCTTACTTCTTGGCGATCGCGGCCTTGACCTCTTCGGTCAGCTCGGCGACGCGGGCGCTCAGCGCCGTCACGGCGTCGGCCTGGCCCTTGGTGTAGAGGTCGGCCAGTTCCTTCGAGTTGGTGATCGCCGACTCGTAGGTCTTCTTCATGAAGTCGATCTGCTTGGCGGCCTTCTCCTCGACGGTCGCAGCGGCGAGGACTTCGCTGCCGTGCTTGGAGAGGTCTTCCATCGCGGCGCGGACCATGTCGCCCTGGCGCTGCGCGATCGTCTTCATCTGCTCGACGGCGGCGGTGTTGAGCGAGGTCATGGTCGCGAAGTTCTTGCGAGCGGTCTCGACGAACGTCTCGACGTTCATCGTCGGGAGCTTGAACTCACCGGAGATCTTGCTGAAGTCGAAGTCGGCGAAGGGGTTCTTGAAGGCACCGTTGGCGTACATGGAAATCTCCTGAGGGACGAAGCAAGGCTGAGCTGGGGTGCCCCGCTTTGCTGCGGTGCACAATGAAGCTCAATTTAGGGATGCATTGCAGCGAGTCAAGGGATGTTTTTGTGCACTGCACAAAATATTCACGCCTCGGGCGAAACCGAAGCGCCCGGCGGAACGCCACCATCCGGAGATTTCACATATCTGTCAAAGAGTTGCGACCAGCGCTCCGCTGTCTTCAGGCGGTTGTCCAGGGCTGCCATGGTCTTGGAAAGATCCTGGGATTCGTCGCGGTCGAACACCCGCGACACGGCGTAGTGGATGGCCAGCAGCCCGTTCTGCCGCAGCGCACCGGGCAAGCCGTCGCTGGCGACCGACGCGGCTTCCAGCATCGCCGCCATGGAGCGACGCAGGGGCGGGCCCATCGCGATCGCCAGCATCGGGTCGCGCGTGCCCGCACGGCGCAGCGCGCGCAGAGCCGCGCGATGGGGCCTCAGCGCGTCGTAGCGGCGCATCATCACGTCGAACAGGCGGTCGCGCGGCGTCTCCTCCGGGTCGGTCGAAGACGGCGTCCCGGCCATCACTTCCGCATCGATGCGGGCCATGAAGGCCGCCGCCAGCGAGAGCTTGTTGGGATAGAAGCGATAGACATCGGCAAAGCCCAGCCCCGCCGCCTCGGCCACCTCGCGTAGCGAGACGTCGACATAGCCCTTCTCGGCGATCAGGCCGAGGAAGGCCTCGAGAGCCTTCTCCCGCGCCTGGATGGGAGCTTCACTCACCCTGCCAACTCCTTCGAACGGTGCGAGGCGGCCGCCAGGGCCTTGTCGAAAACCGGTTGGATGCCGTCGGTTGCCATCAGGACCTGCAAGGCTGCGGCGGTCGTGCCGCCGGGACTGGTGACGTTAACGCGCAGCTGCGACGCCGGCTCCGGGGACTGCTTCAGAAGTTCGCCGCTTCCCACCACCGTCGCGCGGGCAAGCTGCATGGCCATGTCGGCCGGCAGCCCGGCCTTCACACCCGCTTCCGCCATCGCCTCGACCAGCAGGAAGACATAGGCCGGGCCGCTGCCGGACAGGGCGGTGACGGGATCGATCAGCGCCTCGTCGTCGGCCCACAGAACCTGGCCGACCGCCTCCAGCAACTCGTGACAGCGCTTCTTTTCCGCCGCCGTCACGCTCGCCGCCGCGGTGGCGACGGTGATGCCCTGCCGCACCGCCGCCGGCGTGTTGGGCATGGAGCGGACGATCTTTGCCGCATGGCCGAGACGGGCGGCGAAATAGCCCAGGGTCTTGCCGGCCGCGATCGACAGGAAGACCGACCCCTGTCCGGCAAACCGCCGGAGATCGACCAGCGTCTCGTCCATCGACTGCGGCTTGACCGCCAGCACAACGATCCCGGGCGTCTCCTGCATTTCGGCCGAGGACGAGACCACGCGGACGCCGGCGTGCCGCGGACGGATCGCCTCGACCGGCTCGGCGACGACGATGTCGGCAGCCGGGAGGCCGCGCGCCAGCCAGCCGTCCAGCATGGCACCGCCCATCTTCCCGCAACCGACCAGCAGCAGCTTGCCCATGGCGGTCAGCGTCCCTTGAACCGGGGCGTCCGCTTCTCGCGGAAGGCCGCGGCGCCCTCCTTGCGATCCTCGGAATTGGCGATGGTCTCGAGCTTGTAGCGCTCCGGCACGAAGACCTCGGCGGGCCCGCGCGGCAGCGTCTGGTTGGCGAAGTCGCGCAGGGTGCGGATCACGAGCGGCGCGGACTCGGCAATGACCTTGGCCATGCGGCGCGCCTCGGCACGCTCCTGACCGAGCGGCACGACCTTGTTCACGAAGCCCACGTCGTAGGCGCGCTTCACCGAGATTTCCTCGCCGAGCAGCAGCAGCTCCATCGCAACCTTGTGCGGCATGCGCGAGACGATGCCCGGCATCAGCCCACCAAACACGCCGACCTTTGCCTCAGGGTACATGAACTTCGTGGTATCGGCAGACACCATGAGATCACAGGTCATCACGAGGCAGATACCGCCGCCGATCACCCAGCCCTGGGTGGCGGCAATGACCGGCTTGGTCAGGGCGTGGCTGACATGCGGCACGGCCTTCCACATGGCGGCGGGCGGATTGTGCAGGTCGGCGCCCACGCAGAAGGCAGGACCGTCGGCCTGCAGCACCGCGACCTGGTCGTCGCCCTCCTCGAAGGCGCGATAGGCCTCGTAGAGACCGTCGCACAGCTCCTGGGTCAGCGCGTTGCGCTTCTCCGGGCGCATCATGGTGATGGTGGTGATGCCTTCGCTCGACTCGACTTTGACCAGACCCACGGCGTCCTCCAGTGCTTCTTGCGCCGGATGCTACCAGCCGCCCATACTCGCCGCATCAGGAGACCTGCCATGCAAACCCGCAATCCGTTCATCGACGACCTCACCAAGGTGGCCAACGGCGCCATGGGCGCGCTGACCGGCATGAAGGACGAGGTCGAGGCCCGCGTGCGCGACCAGATCGCCAAGATCCTGGACGGCATGGACATTCCGCGGCGCGACGAGTTCGACGCCGTGAAGGCGATGGCCGCCAAGGCGCGCGAGGAAAACGAGGAGCTGAGGAAGCAGATCGCCGATCTGCAGGCCAGGCTCGCCGGCCCCTCCAGCCCCGAAGCGTAGGACGCGGGAACGATGCGCGTCGGAGTCGAGGTTGGCGGAACATTCACCGACCTCGTCGCCGTCGAGGGCGGCCGGCTGGTCGTCACCAAGGTGCCGAGCACACCGAAGTCGCCCGATGTCGGCGCCTTCGCGGCGCTGACGGCTTCGGGGATCGATCTCGCGCGCATCGAGGATCTCGGCCACGGCTCGACCGTCGCCACCAATGCCGTGCTGGAGCGCAAGGGCGCGACCGTGGCCTTCGTCGCGACAGCGGGCTTCCGCGACCTGCTGTTCATGCAGCGCCACGACCGGCGCAACATCTACGATCTCTTCTATGCGAAGCCCGCACCGCCGGTGCGCCGCAAGGACTGCTTCGAGGCGGTCGAGCGGCTGCGCGCCGACGGCTCGGTCGAAACGCCGCTCGACGAAGCGAAGGTCAAGGCCGAGCTGCTGCCCGCCCTCCGGGACGGCGGCTACCGCGCGATCGCGATCTGCCTGCTGAATGCCTATGCCGATCCGGTGCACGAGAAGCGCCTCGCCGCACTGATAGGCGAGGCACTGCCGGGCGTGCTCGTGACCTGCAGCCACCAAGTGGCGCGCGAGTTCCGCGAATTCGAGCGCGCCTCGACGACCTTGCTCTCGGCCTATGTGCAGCCGGTGATCGACGGCTACCTGCACCGCTTCGAAGGCAAACTCGCCGAGGCGGGCTTCAAGGGCCGCTTCACGGTGATGCAGTCCAACGGCGGACGCCTGCCCGCCGAGGCGATGCGCCAGAGCGCGATCACGGCGCTCTATTCCGGTCCCGCGGCCGGCGTTGTCGGCGCCACGCGCCAGGCGGCCCGCTCCGGGTTCAGGGACCTCATCACTTTCGCCATGGGCGGCACCTCGACCGACGTCTGCCTGGTGCAGGACGGCCGGCCGTCGCTCGCGGCCGAGACGGAGATCGACGGCCTGCCGATCCGCACACCGGTGCTCGACATCGTCTCGGTGGGCGCCGGCGGCGGCTCGCTCGCCTGGGTCGACGATGGCGGCATGCTGAGGGTCGGTCCGCAGAGCGCCGGCGCCGATCCCGGCCCCGCCTGCTACGGCCGCGGCGGCACCGAGCCCGCGACGACCGATGCGCATATCGTGATCGGCACGATCCGACCGGGCGCGTTCCTCGGCGGCCGCATGAAGCTCGACGGCGAGGCGGCGCGTCGCGCCTTCGAGCCGCTGGCCGAACGCTTTGCCTTGAGTGTCGAGCAGGCCGCGTCCTCGGCCCTGCAGCTCGCCGACGCCAACATCGTGCGCGCCATCCAGCTCGTCTCGACCGAGCGCGGCCGCGATCCGCGCGACTATGCGCTGGTGCCGTTCGGCGGCGCGGGCCCGCTGCATGCCGCGCGCATCGCCGAGGAGCTCGGCATCTCGACCATCGTGGTGCCACCCAATGCCGGCGTGATCTCGGCCTACGGGCTGGTCGCCTCGGACTACACCAAGTTCGATGCCGTGACGCGCAAGATGAAGCTCGACGACGCGGCGGCCCGCGAGGCCGGCCACCTCTTCGCCGCGATGCGCGAGCGCCTTGCCGCGCAGTTCGCCGAGATGAAGCTGCCGGGCGCGCTCGACTACACCCATACGCTCGACATGCGCTTCGTCGGCCAGGCCTTCGAGGTCGGCGTCGAGATTCCGGCCGATCGACTGGGCTCGCTCGACGCGGCCTATCTCGCCGGCCTGTTCGCCGACGCCCACCACCGCACCTTCATGCACGGCGCCACGCTCGACCGTCCCGTCGAGATCGTGACCCTGAGGGTCGGCGCCACGCTTCCCATCGGCGGCGCGCCGAAGCTCGACCGCGAGAAGCTCGCCGCCCGCGCGCCCGAGCAGGCGAAGATCTTCCACGACGAGGCCTGGCTCGACTGCGACCGTCACACGGCCGAGGCGCTGGCCGCGGGCCAGCAGATCGTCGGCCCGGCCGTCATCGAGGGCTACACCGCCACGACCTGGGTGCCGCCGGGCTGGACCGCCGGGCTCGATGCGGCGGACAATCTGATCCTCCGGAGATCGCCATGAGCCAGCTCGGTCCGATCGACTATGCCGTCATCAGCCAGGCGCTGATCGCCGCCGCCCGCGAGATGGGCGTGAAGCTGATCCGCTCCGCCTACTCGACCATCCTGCGCGAAGCGCGTGACGGCTCGGCGGGCCTGATGGATCGCGACGGCAACACGGTGGCGCAGGCCGAGCTGATCCCGATGCAGCTCGGGCCCATCGGCGAGACCCTGCGCGCCTGCCTGCGCCGCCATCCCGTCGAGACGCTGAAGGAAGGCGACTTCCTGATCAACAACGACCCGTTCGAGGGCGGCCAGCACATCCCGGACGTCTTCATCTTCACGCCGATCTTCGTCGCCGGCCGGGTGGTGGGCTTCGGCGCCTCGGTGGCGCATCATCTCGACCTCGGCGGCGGCGCGCCCGGCCTCAACATCCACGCCTCCGACGTCTACCAGGAGGGGCTGCGCTTCCCGCCCTCACGCTACAGTTTCGAACACGACTGGAACGGCGGCTCGTTCGAGCGGCTGGTGACGGCCAACGTGCGCGTGCCCGACCTGACCATCGGCGACTTCAACGCCCAGTTCGCCGCCAACGCCATCGGCGTGATGCGGGTGAAGCAGCTCTGCGAGCGCTACGGCACCGACAAGGTCGAGGCGGCGATGCGCGAGATGCAGGATTATTCCGAGCGCCGCGTGCGCGCGGCCATCGCCCAGGCGCCCAAGGGCACCTTCTACGGCGAGGATGCGGTCGACGACGACGGCCTCACCGACGAGCCGCTGGTGGTGAAGGCCAAGGTCACGATCTCCGAGGATTCGGTCGAGATCGATTTCGAGGGCACCTGTGCGCAGGTGAAGCGCAACCTCAACTGCCCCTACTCCAGCACGCTCTCGGCCGCGCTGTCCTGCGTGAAGTCGGTGCTGACCAGTCCCGACATCCCCTATAACGAGGGCATGGCGCGGCCGATCACCATCAAGGTGCCGTACGGCTCGCTGCTCAATCCGCGGTCGCCGGCACCGGTGCGGGCGCGCATGATCCCGGCCTATCGCGTCTTCAACGCGGTGATGAAGGCGATGGCCCAGGCGCTGCCCGACAAGGTGATCGCCACCGGCTTCGACTGCACCACCGCCTTCTGCCTGAGCCATCTCGGCGAGAAGGGTTATAGCGTCTATCTCGAAATCTTCGGCGGCGGCTACGGCGCCTCGAGGGAGGCCGACGGCTGCGACGCCGTCGATTCGCCGCTCAGCAACTGCTCCAACGCGCCGGTCGAATCGCTCGACATCGACTACAGCTTCTTCCGCATCGTCGGCTACGAGCTGGCGCCGGACTCATTCGGCCTGGGCGCACGACGCGGCGGCGCGGGCTTCACGCGGCGCTGCGAGATCCTGCGCGACGACGTGCAACTCGCCATCTACTCCGACCGCTTCCGCCTGGCGCCCGAAGGCCTTTTGGGCGGCGAACCCGGCCAGCGCGGTTCCTGCCGCGTCTTCCGCGCCAACGGCAGCGTCGAGGAACTGAAGAGCAAGGCCGCCTTGGATCTCGTTAAGGGCGACATCGTCGAGATGTTCGTGGGCGGCGGCGCGGGCTTCGGCCGGGTCGTCGAGCGTCCCGACGCGATGATCGACCGCGACTTGGGCGACGGCCTCCTCACGCGCGATCCGCGCACGGCGCGGAAGCTGGCGGCCGAGTAGTTCAAACACCTCCCCATTTGAATGGGGAGGTGTGTTTACAAGCCCGG
>CAIYWM010000506.1 GCA_903929895.1 uncultured Alphaproteobacteria bacterium | reverse complement strand
GGCGCAAGCCATGCGCGACTCCGGTCTGGCGCACATCCTGTCGATTTCCGGCCTGCATATCGTCTTCGTGGTCGGCCTGGTGATGGGCCTCGTGCGCTACGGCATCGCCCTGGTCCCGCCGCTCGCGTTGCGCATCGACGCCAAGAAGGTGGCGGCAGTGCTCGCCCTGATGGCCGCGCTCTTCTACACGGCGCTGGCCGGCGCGCCGGTGCCGGCGCAGCGTGCCTGCGCGATGGCCGCGTTCGCGCTACTCGCCATCCTGCTCGACCGCACGGCGCTGTCGCTGCGCCTGGTGGCCTGGTCGGCCGTCATCGTGCTCGTCGTTGCGCCCGAGTCGCTGACCGGAGCGTCCTTCCAGATGTCATTCGCCGCCGTCGTCGCGCTGATCGCGGGCTGGGAATCGGCCGCGCCCTGGCGCCGCCGCCTGCACGAGCGCGCCGAACTCTCCCGCCATCGCTGGATGTGGCGGCTCGGGGCCGCGCTCGGGGCCAGCCTGCTCACGACCCTGATCGCCTCGATCGCCACCGGCGCCTTCGCGGCCTACCACTTCAACCGCCTGTCGCTGCTCGGCGTCGTCGCCAATCTGCTGGGCGTGCCGCTCACCGGCTTCTGGATCATGCCGTGGGGCCTGCTCGCCATGCTGCTGATGCCGTTCGGGCTGGAGGCCGTGGCGCTGGTGCCGATGGGTTGGGGCGTCGACGTGCTGAACGCCATCGCCTTCCGTGTCGCGGCCTGGCCCGACGCCGCGATGCTGGTGCCGTCGCTGCCCGGCGCCAGCCTGTGGCTGCTGACCGCCGGTGGCCTGTGGCTCTGCCTGTGGCGGCGGCGATGGCGCTACGCCGGACTCCCGGTCGTGGCGATCGGCCTGATGCTGGGGCCGCCGCCGGCCCCTGACCTTCTGATGAGCGAGGACGGCCGCGTGCTCGGCCTTCGCGACGAGCGCGGGGTGGTGCATGTAGCCTCGGCCCGCCTCGATCGCTACGTCACCGATTCATGGGCCCGACGCCAGGGGCAGGACGGAGCCCGGCGCTGGACCGCCAGCGTCGACGAGCAGGCCTTGGGCCTGGGCTGCAGCACGGGGCTCTGCCGGTGGCGGAAGGGTCCGTGGCGCGTCGCGCTGGTGAGCGACGAGAAACGCCTGGCCGAAGCCTGCGGCTCGGCCGACATCGTGCTTTCGACCGTCGACGCGCAGGCGCGCTGTCGCGGCCCGCGTTTGGTCATCGATCGTCGCGATGCCTGGAAGGACGGTGCCCACGCGCTGTGGCTCGACGATCTCGGCGTACGACGCGAGACCGCCAACGCCCGCCGCGGCGACCGGCCCTGGGTGCCCAACAGCTCGATGCGCCAGATCGCGCCCGTCAAAGCGCCAGGAGCGTGAGTTCAGTGATAGCGCCGGTAAAGGCCGGCGAGGCGGCCCTGGATCTTGACCCGGTCGGGGCCGAAGATGCGGGTTTCGTAGGCGGCATTGGCGGGTTCCAGCGCGATCGACGCGCCCTTCTTGCGCAGCCGCTTCAGGGTCGCCTCGGTATCGTCGACCAGCGCCACGACGATCTCGCCGGACTCGGCGGTGTCGGAACTCTTGATGATGACGATGTCGCCGTTCTGGATGCCGGCCTCGACCATCGAGTCGCCCTGGACTTCGAGGCAATAGTGGGCGCCGGAGCCGAGCAGCGAGACCGGCACGTCGACGGTCGTCGAATTGTCGCGCAGAGCCTCGATCGGCGTACCCGCGGCGATCCGGCCGTAGAGGGGAAGGCTGAGCGCCTGGGCTTCGTTGGCGGCCTGGATGGCGCCGGCGAGCGGCACACGATCGGCGCGCACGATCTGCGGCACGAAGCCTTCGCGACCCTCCGAGAAGCCGGCCCGGCGAGAATCGGCGAGCAGCGGCGTGACGTTGGGCGCGGGCAGGGCGGCGCTGTCGGGCAGCTTCACGACCTGCAGCGCCCGTGCGCGATGCGGCAGGCGGCGCAGGAAGCCACGCTCCTCAAGCCCGGTGATCAGGCGATGGATGCCGGACTTCGACTTCAGCCGCAGCGCTTCCTTCATCTCGTCGAAGGAGGGCGAGACGCCGTCATCGTTCAGCCGCTTGTTGATGAACAGAAGCAGTTCGTTTTGCTTGCGGGTGAGCACCGTCTTCTCCCCAGAACGCCTACCGGATTTAGGAACAAATCCTGAAACCCGACACATGTTCTAGTTTAGTTCTTTCTTCGGGTCAAGTTATCCCAAGAAATGGAGGGGAAAACTGGGGGTCAATAGCCTCCGGGCAGACTGGCGAGATCGACGATCTGCACGACGTCGCCTGCCTTGCGTGCGTGGTCGTGGGGCGGGCGGATCATCAGCCCGTCGCAGGCGGCCAGCACCGACAACATCGAACTGTCCTGCACCGGATGCGGATCCACGGTGAGGGTGCCGTCGGACGCGCGGGCGAGGCGTGCACGGACATAGTCCTCGCGTTGGTCGTTCTGCTTCACGTCGACGGCGAGGTGGGCGGGCTGGGTCCGCACCAAGTCGCCGGGCTGCCCGAGCATCCGCTCCAGGGCGGGCTTCATGAACAGGAGCGCGCAGACCATGGTCGAGACCGGATTGCCCGGCAGGCCGAGCACGCGGGCGCGATCACGGGCGGCGAACATCAGCGGCTTGCCGGGGCGCATCGCGATCTTCCAGAAATCCATGTCGAATCCCTGGGCCTTGAGCGCGCCCTGCACCAGATCGTGGTCGCCGACCGAGGCGCCGCCGAGCGTGATCAGCAGGTCGTGCTGCGCGCCCGCTTCGATGCAGCTCTCGATCAGCCTGGCGTCGTCGCGCGCGATGTCGAACAGGGTGGGCTCGCCGCCCCAGCCGCGGACCAGC
>CAIYWM010000505.1 GCA_903929895.1 uncultured Alphaproteobacteria bacterium | reverse complement strand
CCATGCCGCGGTCGACCGCCTTGCACATGTCGTAGACGGTGAGGGCGGCGACCGAGGCCGCCGTCAGCGCTTCCATCTCGACGCCGGTGCGGCCCTTCAGCTTGCAGGTCGCCTCGATGTCGACCGCCTTGCGCTTCGGATCGAGCGACAGCTTCACGTCGACCGAGGAGAGCGCCAGCGGATGGCAGAGCGGGATCAGGTCCGGCGTCTTCTTCGCCGCCATGATGCCGGCGAGCTGCGCCACCGCGAGCACGTCGCCCTTCTTGGCCTTCTTGTCGCGGATCAACTTCAGGGTCGCGGCCTGCATGGTGACGCTGGCGCGGGCCACGGCGACGCGCTCGGTGATATCCTTGTCGCCGACATCGACCATGCGGGCGTTGCCGCCCTCGTCGAAATGGGTGAGCGCCGCCTTCCGTTTCATGCCGCCTCGCGCACCAGCATCTCGCGCACCGCCGCCTCGACGTCGGGCTTGCGCATGAAGCTCTCGCCGATCAGGAACGCCGAGGCGCCGACCCTGGCCATGCGGGCGAGATCGGCGGGGGAGCCGAGGCCGCTCTCGGCCACCAGCACGCGGTCCTTCGGCACCAGCGGCGCCAGCTTCTCGGTCGTGGCGAGATCGACGGCGAGCGTCTTGAGGTTGCGGTTGTTGACGCCGATGAGATCGGCGTCGACCTCGAGGGCGCGTTCGAGTTCGTGGGCGTCATGCACCTCGACCAGAACGTCCATGCCCCACTTGTGCGCGAGCCTGGCCAGCTCGGCGGCCATCGCGTCGTCGAGGCAGGCCATGATCAGCAGGATGCAGTCGGCACCCAGCGCACGGGCCTCCGGCACCTGATAGGGATCGATCATGAAATCCTTGCGCAGGACCGGCAGCTTCACCGCCGCGCGTGCCTGGGTCAGGAACTCGTCCTTGCCCTGGAAGTAGGGCTGGTCGGTCAGGATCGACAGGCAGGTGGCGCCGCCGCGCTCATAGGATTGGGCGAGCGAAGGCGGGTCGAAGTCTTCGCGGATCAGGCCCTTGCTGGGCGAGGCCTTCTTGATCTCGGCGATCAGGCCGTAGCGCCCGTCGGCGATCGTGGCCTTGAGTGCCTTGGCGAAGCCGCGCGGCGAATCGGTATCCCGGGCCAGGTTCTCGACGACCCTGAGCGAGCGTTGTGACATGCGCCCGGCCACATGGCGCTTCTTGTCGGCAACGATCCGGTCGAGCGTGTCGCTCATGCGCAAATCCTCTTCAATGTCGCCAGCGCGTCCCTGGCCTTGCCGCTGTCGATCGACTGGGCGGCCATGGCCGCGCCTTCCTTCAGATCCTTCGCCTTGCCCGCGACCATGATCGCGGCGGCGCTGTTCAGCACGACGATGTCGCGGAAGGCGTTCTTCGCGCCGCCCAGCAGCGCGTGGATCGCCTCGGCATTGTGCGCAGCGTCGCCGCCCTTGAGTTCGTCGAGCGTCGCGCGCTTCACGCCGATTTCCTCAGGCGCGATCTCGATCTCGGTCACCTTGCCGTTCTCCAGCGAGGCAGCCCAGCTCTTGGTCGTCGTGGTAAGTTCATCCCTCCCGTCCTGGCCGGTCACGACCAGCGCACGCTCCAGTCCTAGCTGGCCCAGCGCCTGCGCGACCGGCTTCAGCCAGCGGCGGTCGAACACGCCCACGAGCTGGCGGGTGACCAGGGCGGGGTTCGACATCGGCCCGAGCAGATTGAAGATGGTGCGCGATG
>CAIYWM010000504.1 GCA_903929895.1 uncultured Alphaproteobacteria bacterium | reverse complement strand
GTGATGGGCGGCGCGAGCCTGGGCGCAGCGGTCGAAGGGGCCTTTGCAGTGGCGCCGGATTTCGACGTGACCCAGGTACTCGCGGGTCACTTCGCCAACGGAACGTTTGCCAGCCCCTGGTGATGTGGTCGCGTTTTCTGCGACGAACCGGTACCCACTTCGTCGAAAAACGCTCTAGCCCTTAACGTCGAAGCCGGTGCGCGCGAGCAGGACGTAGAATTCCTTGATCGCTTTTTCTTTGTCCGCGGGCTCGGGCAGATCGGCCGTATATTCGGAAATGAAATCCTTGCGGCGCAGATAGCTGACAACAGTGTCGCGGGCGATGGTGGTCGCGCGGCCGATCGTGAGCACGCCGGAGGCGCAGAAATTCACCAAGCGCGAGGCGCGTTCACGGAACGGCAGACGCGAGTCGTCCAGACGCTGAATCACTCCCGCCGAGATGATGTAGTCCGAGACGATTTCATCGAAGCGATTGGCGATGGGATCGCGCAGCGCGGGATTGAGTTTGGATTCGAGCACCAGTTTCTGGATGGCGGCGGCCTCCTGCAGGCGCGCCTTTTCGGTACGCGCTTCGGGAGCGATCTTCTGCACGGTGCTAAGGGTCGCGGCCAGATTGCGGATTTGAGATTCGATAGCGCCGCGTGATTCCGCATCGGCGTCGGGATCGAACATCGCGAGCAGGAACAGGAATTTCTGTTTTCCCGAGCTCAGCTTATCGCGCACGCCTTCCATGGCCTTCTTCACGCCAGCCGCGCCGCCCATATTGGCGATGCGCGCCCACCGGTACGTGAGGCCCATCGCCATGTTCCCACCGCCGAGCACGCCGTGGTCGGAAATGGCGCGGGCGAGCAGTTCATCGAAGAAGGCCTTATCGACCGCGGGGTCCTCGCTGTTCGTCAGGCGCACAGGACTGGCAAGGTCGCGTTCAATGCGTTCGAAGAGCACCGCCTTGGATCGCGGCAGAAGGTTTGCCGCAAAAAGCGTGTTCAAAAGCGTAACCAGTTCTTCGGCGGCGAATTTAGTCGGTTTGCACTTGCCCTGCACAAGGTCGAGGATGCGCGTGACCGCGTCGCCGAGGTGCTTGGAAACGCCGATAACATCCTTAATGACGGTCTTGGACACGAAGATGTCCGCCATCATCTCGTCGATCATCGCGCGGGCGCGTTCGTCTTTCTGCGTGCTCGCCATCGGCAGCAGTTGGGACATCTTGCCCAGCCAGCCCTGCCAATTGACGGACGTGCGCACGAACGCAACGTTGGCCATGTAGGAGCGCTCTTCGGCATCGGAGAAGGTCGCGTCGATCCGCGCCAGCATCTCGTCGAGAGTCGAGCCCTTCAGTTCAGGCAACGGCTTGCTATCGGCCTCGCGGGCGCGGGCTGAAATGCGGTCCACGGCCTGGTAGATGACGTCTTTGCGCTTGCGGGCGTCGCCGCCGGTGGCGCGCGTGTGAAGGCTGGCGATTTTGTCGACCGCGGACGGCACCATGCTGTCGAGGTTCAGCATGCGCTTCAAATTCTTATGGCTGTGCAGAAGCTCGAGCGGCGTCATCTCGTGCTTCTCGAGATACTTCGAGAAAATCCGCGCCATCGTGTTGCGGGCGGCGGTTTGATAGAAGTCCGTCACTTGCTCGCAGAGCGGCG
>CAIYWM010000503.1 GCA_903929895.1 uncultured Alphaproteobacteria bacterium | reverse complement strand
GTTTATCGGTCATACGGTTTGTCCCGGATTCGACAGAATTTCCTCGCAATTTGACTGGTGGGCCAGCACACCGTTTTCCGCACCGGGGTATGACTATCTCCACGAGGGAATGAACTACGGACATGTGCCGGTCGATCTGGCACCCCATGCCTTCGTTTCGGTGTCTGTCGGCGATGTGGATGCCGCCGCCTGGACCAGCTCCGGACAGCGCATGGTCTTCGTCTACGGCGACCCTATCGAACAGGCCGTGGGCTATTTCGACTACTGTCGGCAACAGGTGCGCCCGGCCTACAGCCAACTCGGCGAACGACGGCTGGCAGACTGGCCGTTCGACGAGTACTTGTTCCAGCATGCACTACCTTCCTATGCCAAAATATTCGTTTCCTATCAGGCAATGGCGCATGCAGTGCCAGGCTCGGTCCACATCGTTTCAGAAGACGCGTTACGAGCCACGCCTGCTCAGGTCCTGTCGTCTGTCCTGTCGCACCTGAACCTCGGCCGCTGGCAATCGGCCATGATTGATTACGTCGTCAACCTGTCGCGGCGCGAGCACGTCATGGCCATCGAGAGGGAGATCGGGCGAAGGCTGACCAGTTCCCGCGGCAGCCGAAAGACGGCGACGAGGTCTGCGCCGGAGGCGGTTTTCATGGCCGCCAGGGATCCGGGCCTGCGGCGCGAAGCCTTGACCTGCCTTGCCTCGATGGGCGTGGACACGGCGTACTTCCAGGCAGCGCCGTTCCAGGCAGGTGTCGCCGCCTCTGGTCGCGCGTAGTCCCCTTCAAGACGCTTACCACGGCATCGTCGAACGGATCCGCGGCCTCTAGGCAGGACATCCGTGACCATCGTATGTTGGCGCGGTTGCTGCCGCGATCTGGCATGGCCTTCGCTTGCGTATACCTGGATTGGTCGCCCGAGTTGGGAGGATGCCGTGAAGCAGAACATTGTTGTCGCGACGCATCACAAGACCGGCACCGTCTGGATGTCCACGGTGTTCAGGGCGATCGCTCGCAGACTGGACTTAAACTACGTCGACTTCTGGTCGCACTATGGACGTCTGGATCGCGTTCTGAAGACGCCGTTCATACTTCTGAACCACAACTCAATCTTCTCGCAGCATGCGAGCGAGCTTCGCCGAGAGGACGTCCGGATCCTTCATCTGATTCGCGACCCGCGTGACGTGCTGATCTCGGCCATGCACTACCACAAGAAGGCTGACGAACCGTGGCTTCTTGAAAAGGTATCGGGCAGCAGAGAGGCGCCTTATCAGCAGAGGCTCAATTCGCTCACCACACTCCACGAGCAATATCTGTTCGAGTTGGAGAACGCGACCAGCAGCACCATCGAAGGCATGCTCGATTGGAATTATGACAGGCCGAACTGCCTGGAGGTCCGTTACGAAGATCTATGGGCCGACCGATCGCTATCCCTCTGGTCGGACATTGCATCTTTCCTGGGATTCGAAGGTGCCGAACAGGAAGTGTGCCGACAGTGCTTCTGGGAGCACAGCCTGTTCGGCAAGGCGGCCAGGGTCAATCGGCGTCATGCTCGTTCAGGCGAGGTCGCGCAGTGGAAGCGCGAGTTCACGCCTGAGTTGGCGCGGGCTTTCCTGTACCGCTTTCCCGACGCCCTGCAGACGCTTGGATACGAGAATGGCGATCACTGGATCGAAAGCCTGACCACATCCTCGAGGTCTCAAGCGCAAGCCTGCGCGACGACCTAGCCTCCCGGTTCGAGAGGCTGGAAGCAATTCTGTCGACCGAGTCTTGCAGCTCATTGAGGCGTCCGCCGAGCGCGACCTTCTCAGGGCTTTACACCGGCAATGCGCCTATCGATTGCTTACCTGCCAAAGCGAAGGGCCTAGCCGTTGCCGGCTAGGCCCTTGTTTTAGTTGGTGGAGCCAAACGGGATCGAACCGTTGACCTCTACAATGCCATTGTAGCGCTCTCCCAGCTGAGCTATGGCCCCGAAATCCTTGGGAAGGCGCGAGGTTATAAGTCCTGCCTCGCGCGCTGGCAACAGCCTCTAGCGGTCGCCCTCCTCC
>CAIYWM010000502.1 GCA_903929895.1 uncultured Alphaproteobacteria bacterium | reverse complement strand
TTCGTCGATCAGGTCCCGGCCTCGGATCGGGTCCCGTCCCGACATCATCATCCAACGACTGGGGCCATCCGCGACGGCCCACAACAACCCCGCGCGCCACCGCTTCCGAACGACTGACACTTCATCGTGCAACGCGCGCGTGCCTGACGCGCGTGATCCTCTGCGTCAGCCAATCAAGGAAGCAAGAAATGTTGTCGATTCCCTGGGCGACTTCCGTCGCCTTTGCGGGCCTGGCCTTTGTGCCTGCACTCGCTCTACCGCCAGCCGCTGTTTCTCTGGCCAACCTCGCGGGAAGCTCTCTCTTCCCGGCCTTCTCCAGTGCCTGCAAGCGTACGGTGGGCTGGAAGGGCTCGACCGATTCGGCGGCCACCTTCAGCGTCATGACGGCTGGAGGCACTCATGCGCGCTAGGCCCGGCACAGCATCCCATCCCGTCGAGAATGGCGTTACGATCGTTTCCTCTGGAAGCCGCAATGGTCCACATCGCCGCCTGGAAGGCCGTTCCGGCGCCGCGAAGCTTCTTCTCGGATCCGGCCTGGCACTTCTGACCATGCCGGCGTTGGCCCAGACCGCGGACCAGCCACCAGCGGCGCCCGTGGTGTTCCCGCCGGTGCTCGTTCAGGGCTCGGGTGTGCCGATCGAAGAGACCACCGCCGGCCCGGTGCAGGGATTTCGTGCGCTCACGGCGAAGTCTTCCACCAGGACCGCGACGCCGATTGAGCAGCTGCCCCAGAACATCAACGTCATTACGCGTTCGCTCATCGACAGCCAGCTCTCGCTCACACTCAGCGATGCCGTCCGGAACGCCAGCAACGTGCAGCCCGTCGACACACGGATGATCGGCAATGTCGAGCAGGCCCCGGTGAAGATCAGGGGGTTCGGTGCGGAACTCTGGACCGACGGCTTCGCCGGCAATCTGTTCGTCGCGGGCGACCGCGACGGGCTGGTGAATGTCGAACGCGTCGAGGTCCTGAAGGGCCCCAGTGCAGTGGTCTATGGCGGCGGCTCCGGCGCGCCGGTCGGCGGCGTGCTCAACGTCGTCTCGAAGATGCCGACCGACACGGCGAAGTATCAGTTCGGCACGACGTTCGGCAGCTACTGGTATGCCAACCCCTACATCGACGTGAACCAGCCATTGAACGAGGAAAAGACCATCCTGTTCCGCCTCACGTCAGAATATACCGGCGCCAGCAGCTTCATCGACGTTCTGAATTCCCGCCGCTTCAGCGTCAATCCGACGCTTACGCTGACCAACAAGACGGACACGACCCTGACGCTGCAGGGCTTCGTGTCGCAAGCCTACCAACAGGCTTATCCCGGCCTGCCGGTCAGCGGCACGGTCACCGGCGCCTACACCGTCGACCGAAGCCTGTACTTCGGTGATCCCAACATCATGCCGAGCTACTCGAAGATGTATGGCGTGACCGGAACACTGGACCATCGCGTCGACGATGTCTGGTCGGTCAACGTCAAGGCGCGGTGGAGCAGGTCGGAGATGCAGCAGAACTCCCAAAGCGCCTTCCTCGACGCCACGGGCACCGGTGGAACACCGTTGTTTCCGCCGTCGACCTTCGATGTCAACAACATCGAAGTGTACGATCAGCAGCAGGAGTTCAGCATCAACCCGACGGTGCAGGCGAAGTTCTCGACGGAGTCGACGAAGAACACGCTGCTGATCGGTGGCGACTTCAGCCGCGTCACCGACTGGGGGTTCATGAACGTCGACACGAATGGCAACTTCTGCTTTCTCATCGGGTTCGGCTGCACGCCCTCCCTCGTGAACCTGCAGAATCCATCGTTCACGACGCCCTATACCTTCCCCGTGCCGGGACGTGGGGAAGGCGCTTCGTTCTTCAACTTCAACAACACTTATCTGACGACGGGCTTCTACGCGCAGCTGCAGTCGACGATCAACGACCGCTTCCATGTTCTGGCCGGTGCCCGAGTGGCGTCGATCGACATCACCTATAACGAGTTCGCCACCGGTGCCATGGTGACGCGCGTGACCCAAGCCACCCGGCTGCTTCCCCGCGCCGGCATCGTCGTCGATCTGGTCAAGGGGCTGTCGCTGTACGGCAGCTACTCCCAAGGCATGAAGTGGGTGCCGTTCTCGCAGACGTTCGCCCAACCAGCGCCCGAGTTTTCCACGCAGTACGAGGCCGGCGTGAAGCTCAACATCAACGATACCTTCACCGGGACCATGGCGCTCTTCCAGATCGAGCGCACGAACGTCCCGGTCCGGCTGACCGCCCTTTCCGCCGCCCTCACCCAGCAGACATCGCGCGGCTTCGAAGCCGACTTTCTCTACCAGCCCAATCGCAACTGGAGCGTGCTGGCGAGCTACGGTTACACGAGTGCGATCTTCGCCGACCCCGCCGGGGCAGGCATTCCTGCGGGCTACCGGCTGCCCTTCGTCCCGGAACACTCGGGGCGCTTCTGGCTGAACTACCTGTTCGACGAGGGCGTGGCGCCGGGGCTCAGCCTGGGCGCCGGGATCTACGCCGCCTCCAACCAGTACGTGGATGCAACCAATCTCTGGCAGACCGCCGGCTACTATACGATCGATGCGAAGATCGGATACGAGACCGACAAGATCAGGGCTGTTGTTTCGGCCAAGAATCTGACGAACAACCAGTACTTCGTGCCGTACAGCTGGCTCGGCGGACAGGTCGCACCGGGAGCGCCGCTCTCGGTCTATGGCCAGTTTGCCTTCAAGTTCTGACGGAAAGGTCGCCATGTCTTTGACACGACGTCAATTCTCCGCCGCGGCCGCCACGGCCGCGGCGGTCCTTCAATTGCCGGGACATGTCCTGGCGCAACAGTCGGGCGGCACCGGGCCGTCCGCCGAAGCCGTGCACAAGGAGGTGGATCACGACATGTCGTCCATGCCCGCCCATTGGATGGGATCGGAGCAGATCGCCTTCCTGGTCTATCCGCAGTTCACGGCGCTCGACATGGTCGGCCCGCATCACATGCTGACAAGCCTGATGGGAGCCAAGGTCCATCTAGTGGCCAGGACGCGCGACCCGGTGCAGAGCGACACTGGCCTGGCCGTGATGCCGTCCATGACTTTCGACGAATGTCCGGCCGACCTCGACATCATCTGCGTGCCCGGCGGCTCGCAGGGCACGCTCGCAGCGATGAAGGACGAAGCGACCATGCTTTTCCTCAAGGATCGCGGGAACCGTGCGAAGTACGTTACGTCGGTCTGCACCGGGTCGCTGCTCCTGGGCGCGGCCGGGCTGCTCGCCGGATACAGGGCGACGTCACATTGGGCCACCAAGGGTCTGCTGCCGATCTTCGGCGCCACGCCCGCAGACGGCAGAGTCGTCACCGATCGAAACAGGGTCACGGGAGGGGGCGTGACGGCGGGCATTGATTTCGGCCTGACTCTCGTGGGGCATCTCCGGGATCGTCAGTATGCGGAGGGCGTCCAGCTCATCGCGGAGTACGATCCCAAGCCCCCCTACTCGGCAGGCACGCCCGAGCGCGCCCCCCCAGAGGTCACCGCGATGATCGAAGGCATGTTCACCGGATTCGTCGCCGAAGCTGAAAAGACGGGTCGCACGGCCTTCGCCAGGTTCGGGACTCGGTGACATAGAGATGTTTGGGCATGCGCCTCCAGCCGGCAGACAGCGAAGTGCCGCCGTTGCGTCAAAGGCCGTCGCGGGCCTGCCGGGGAGAGAGGCCGAACCGGCGCCTGAAAGCCGTGGCGAAGTTGGCTGCGCTCGAGTAGCCGGCTTCGTGAGCGGCCTGCGCGACACTGATACCCTCACGCTCCAGCAGACGCCTTGACTGGTCGAGTCGACGCGACCTCACGTACTCGAAGATGGCGATGCCGTGTACGGCGGCAAACTGGCGTTGCAGCGTGCGCGTGCTGACGCTTGCTTCACGCGCGAGTTCGGCAAGCGACGGCGTCTCGTGCGACGCGTGGTCCAGCCTTTCGCGTACCGCCCACATCCGCCGGTGGTCGCCCGGACGGCTGCCACGGCCGCCCGGACCGCGCGAATCGACGAGAAGTGACAGGGATTCCACGACGATATCGATCGCGCGACTTTCGAGATAGAGCTTCTGCAACCCGCCGGCGTAAAGAGGCGTGCCGAGGACCCGGTCGGCCAATCCCATGAGCCTCGCCGACGGGCGCCAGTGGGCGTGCCACCTGTGCCGGCGCGCGAGTGAGGCCATCGAAGAGCGATCAGCTCCGCTGCCGTCGAGGATACCTGCTTCCAACCATTCTGGCGATGCCATCACGTTGACCATGCGCGCGTGGCCTCCGCGCACCGCATGCTTCTGCCAGAGATCCGCCTCCGACAATACGAAGGTAGTGGCACTTGGTCCGACGCCGCTGGCGAGTGCTGACCCGCCAAGTGTCGCCTGCCACCCGCCACTGAGGACGATCGAAAAGTTGAGGCTCTGGTGCTTTTCCATCCGCGTCGTCACGGTGTGTTCGTATCGCGCGTCCGAGGCGTGAACGAGGAGACCAGCCCGCACTTCACGCAGGTGGAACTTACCTTCGGCCACCGTCGTCGTAGCGTCGAGCGCTGCCCCCATGGCGCGATAGTCATTGCCGACCAGCCGGGAGAACGTGACAAGATCCTCGTGCCGAATCTTCGCGTGTTGGGACTCGTTCGCGGACGGAAGCAAAGCCATGGCTGTACTTTAGCCTCGCGGGGCGCCAGCTCAAACATCTTTGGCGGGCTCGCAATCGCTGCGGCGCTGGAGTGCCGTCGCAAAGCCATGGTCTAGTGGGCCATCCTCGATGCACGCGATTGTTCCCCAACACTGCGGATGACCGCTCTCAGCACTTCGATCGGCCGGACGACGGTCTTCTTTGCCGCGCTGTTCGCCATCACGCTCAACGCCTTCTTGCCACTTGCGCATGCCGTCTCGATGCGGGTCTCGTGGAGCGGCGAGATCGCCGCGGATGGACTCGCGGCCCGCGCGCTGTGGCCGGTCCTCTGT
Organism: uncultured Alphaproteobacteria bacterium; assembly: GCA_903929895.1. GTDB lineage: Bacteria > Pseudomonadota > Alphaproteobacteria > Reyranellales > Reyranellaceae > Reyranella. The sequence continues at coordinate 6,297 of CAIYWM010000502.1, read as the reverse complement.
CAGGCCATGGGCGAGGCGGATGCCGACACCGGCATGCCGGCGCCGTCCGCCGGCAAAGCCCATGAATGCTGCCTCGGCTTCCCGAACACCTGGATGCTGGTCGATGACGGCGGGATTGGCCCACGCATCGACCGTCTCCTCGCGGAGCCGAGCAAGCCCGTCGAACCGCGCTGCTTTTCTTCATCGGGCATCCGCGGCAATCCCCTCCAGCCCCGCGCCCCTCCCTTCCTCGTCTGAACCCGAACCTGCGCGGTCGGCCTCTCGCCCGCGTATCGTCGCTTCACTCGAAGGAAGACATCATGTCCACGATTCTCAAGGCGACCGCGGTCGCCCTTGCCGGCCTCGCATTCGTGCCGGCCATTGCTCGCGCCCAGACCGCCCCCGGCCCGGTGCAGTCGCCCGCCACACCAGCCGTCCCTGTAGCGACAGGCGCAGGCACCGAACTCAGGCTGGCGCCCGTAGTGGTCAGCGCCACGCGCAGCGAGCGAACGCTGACCGACCAGCCGATGAGCGTCACCGTCGTCGACAAGACGGAGATCGAGCAGGTGCCCGCACAATCGCTCGATGACGTGCTGCGCACGGTTCCCGGCATCAACCTGCCCCTGACGGCAAGCTACCAGGTCCATCCGACGGCGAACTTCATTTCGATGCGCGGCCTGGGCGGCGGCCATCACATCGTGCGCGCCCTCGTCATGCTCGACGGCATTCCGATCAACGATCCGTTCTTTGGCTACGTGCAATGGAACCGCGTGCCCATGGAGAACATCGAGCGCGTCGAGGTCGTCCGTGGCGCCGGCGCCTCCCTGTGGGGCAACTATGCGATGGGCGGGGTGATCAACATCGTGACGCGCAAGCCGAGCACGTCGGTCAAGGCGTCGGTCGGTGCGTCGGGCGGCGGCGGCAGTTACGGCACCTATCGCGGCGACGGCTTCGCCGATGTCGTTCTCTCCGACAGCGTGTCGATGCGGGCAAATTTCGATGCCTGGGGCACGGCCGGCTTCAACCAGATCCAGCCCGCCTACGGCCCGATCTACGTACCGACCTCGTTCAATGCACTGAACGGGCAGGCTTCGGTCTATATCAACCCAGACCCAAGCCTGACGGCCAATCTGCGCGTGAACGTGCACAGCAACAACCAGGTGCTGATGATCCCGGTGCAGACGAACAATCAGCAGATCTACGACCTCGCCGGCTCCCTGACGAAGAAGTTCGGCGATTACGATCTCACAGTGACGGCCTTTCACGAGCAGAGCCGCTTCCTTACCAACAACGCGGCGACTCCGTTCGGCTTCCAGACGGGCCAGGCCGCCTACCTGCAGAACCAGCACACCACGCCGGTCTTCAGTACCGGTGGCTCGCTCCAGCTTACGACCCGCGTCAACGACGTGATTCGGCTGATCAGCGTCGGCGCCGACTTCCAGTGGATCTCGGGCACGGACTCCGCCCTTATCTTCAACCAGGCGGGCGCCCTCACACAGCAGTATTCCGGCGGTGGAAAGCAGCAGTTCATCGGGGCCTTCGCCCAGGTCGACGTCTCCCCGGTCAAGGACTTCCAGGTCCTCATGAGCGGCCGTCTGCAGACCTTCCTGAACTATGATGGCTACGATGGCGCTCCGGGCGGGGCGGGGTTGGTGTCGAGTTCCGCGGCGACCAGCTTCGACCCACGTCTGTCGATGCAGTGGAACGTCACACCGAACGTCAGCGTGCGCGGCGCCGGCTATACCGCCTTCCGCGCGCCGACCCTCGACAACCTCTATCGTTCCTTCAGCGTGCCCTTTGGGATATTTCTGCCCAACGCCCAGCTCACGCCCGAGAAGCTTTGGGGCTTCGAGGCTGGCTTCGACGCCAACTGGGGGCCGGTAACCGGCCAGTTCACTGCCTACTATCAGCAGGTCAGCAATCTCATCACGACCCGCAACCTCGGCTTTGCGCAGCTTCCGCCCGGCTTCTTCTTCGGCACGCAGCAGATCAACGCCGGCAAGGCCGTCGTGCAAGGCATCGAGGCGCAGCTCGGCTGGCAGATCGCGCCGGGCTGGAAGGCCGACGTCAACTACACGACGGTCAGCTCCAAGATCGTCGAGAACCAGTACGACCCGCTGAGCATCGGGCGCCAGCAGGCCGGCATTCCGACGCAGCAGGCGGCGGCGACCCTGGCGTACAGCGATCCGCGCGGCTGGCGCGCCATGGCGCGTTTCCGCTGGATCGGCCAGTCGTGGGGCGACAATGACAACACGCTGCCGCTCAGCAGCTTCACCGTGACGGACCTCTCGGCGGGCTACAACTTCCAGGGCAAGGCTGAGGTGTTCCTGAACGTCCAGAACCTGTTCAACCAATATTACATCGCGGACAATTCGGGCCTCAATCCACCGCTGCAAGGCACGCCCTTCAGCATCTTTGCCGGCTTGAAGGCGAAGTTCTGATGCGTGAGATTCTCGCCCTGATAGTATCCCTGACGGCACTCCTGCCGTCGGGCGCGTCCTATTCCCAGACACCGCCCGTGGCGGCGTCCGCCGACCAGGTGGCGGCGATTCGCCGTTTGCTCTCCAGTACGTTCGAGAAACCCGAAACGCGCCTGTTGCTCGATCCGATCGTGGTCGAGGAAAACGCGGCCCTCGTCGGATGGATACAGGGCGACCTAGCCGGCCGCGCATTCCTTCGCGACAGAGATGGCCATTGGGTCATAACCGCCTGCGGTGGCGATGCCCTGAAGGATGCCTCTACGCTGCAGCGCCTGGGCCTGTCCCAGGTACATGCAGACCGGCTGGCGGGCGCGATGGCCGCCGCCGAGGCCAAGATCGACCGGCAGCGCGTGGCACGCTTCGCGACCTTCGGCGAACTCGTCGAGATGGGCAGCGAGGCGCACTCGCCGGCAAACCCGCATAGGCATTGATCGCAACCACCAAGCCGGGCGAATCGTCCCGCTGCCCGTAATTATGTCGCGCTTGTGACGACTGCAAATACTTGAGCTTGGGGCGTCGCGCGCCTAAGCTTTGCCATGGTCGCAAAGCAGCCATTTTCACGCTTGCGCTCGCTTGCGCTGACGGTCGCGTTGTTTGCGGTCACGCTCGCCGTCTTCCAGCCTCTGGCCCATGCGGTCATGCTGCGGATGGGGAGCTTCGAGGCTGCTTCGGCTCTGTGGGGTGCCCTGTGCCAGCCGCGTGGAGAAAGGAGCGAGGCTGATCATCGTGGCTCGGCGAACGCTCGAGTCCACGATTGCTGCTTCGGCCTCGCCCACGCTCAAGCGCAGGCGCTGCCGTCGGGCGTATCGATCGAGGTCGAGGCCACTGAAGCGCCGCAGCGCGTCTACACGGCGCATCATCATCCCTCGACCGGCGCGATCCGCGACGGACCCAACCAACCCCGAGCGCCTCCGCTTCCGAACGTCTGACCTATCGTCCTGCAACGTGCACGCCCGCGGCGTGTGCGCTGTTTCGCGTCAGTCATTCAAGGAAGCATCATGTCTTCGACTCTTCGGGCGACCGTCGTCGCCTCCATTGGGCTCGCCTTCGTGCCCTCGACCCTTCATGCCGAGGAACTGGCGCAGACCCAGGCGCCCGCCATGCCGGCCATTACCGTCACCGCGCCCACCGCGTCACTCACCGTGCCTTCGGCCAAGCAGGCGGAAGAGGAGATCAACAAGACTCCCGGCGGTGTCGAGGTCGTGCCGGCCTCGCGCTATCTCGATGGCCGCGCCACCACCATGAAGGACATGCTCGACTATACGCCGGGCGTCTGGGTGCAGAGCAAGTACGGCCAGGAGGATTCGAAGCTCGTCATTCGCGGCTCGGGCCTGTCGCGCAACTTCCACCTGCGCGGCGTGCGCCTCCTGCAGGACGGTACGGTCATCAACCAGGCCGACGGCGGCGGCGACTTCCACGAAATCGATCCGCTCGCCCAACAGTATGTCGAAGTCTACAAGGGCGCCAACGCCCTGCGCTACGGTGCCATGACCCTGGGCGGCGCAATCAACTTCGTCTCACCGACCGGCCGCAGCAACCCGGGCCTTGCCGCCCGAGTCTATGGTGGCAGCTACCAGACGTTCGGTCAGCAAGCGGCGGCGGGCTTCAGCGACGGTCCGTGGGATGCCTGGCTGTCCTTCACCAACCTGAGCGGCAACGGCTTTCGCGAGCACACCAACCAGAGCCTCCAGCGGCTGAATGGCAATGTCGGGGCGCAGGTCGGATCCAACGCCGAGACGCGATTCTTCTTCTCCGCCAACCAGATCCGGAACCAGATTCCCGGCTCGCTGACCCAGCAGCAATATCTCACCGATCCGCGGCAGGGGCCGCTCGCCAACGTCGTGCAGAACGCGCGCCGCGACGTCGACTCCTTCCGCTTCGCCAATACGACGGTGGTGGACATCGGCGACGACGCTCTCACCCTGCAGGCTTACCTCAAGTCGAAGTCGCTGTTCCATCCGCTGACCTTCGCGGTCATCGACAACAACCTGCTCGATTGGGGCGTAACCAGCCAATACAAGGGCTCGCGCCAGCTCTTCGGCCATCGCAACGACTTCGTCCTCGGCGTGAACTACTTCGGCGGCACCAACCGGAACAGGCAGTTCCGCAACAATTTCGGTGTGCCCGGTGCCCTGACCAACGACAATACCGAGTTCTCGAGCAGCGTCGAGATCTACGGCGAGAACTGGTTCTACGCGACACCCGAGGTCTCGATCGTCACCGGCGTCCAGTTCAACTGGGCCAACCGGACGCTGACGGACAACTACCTCGTCAACGGCAACGACTCCGGCGCCGCTGCCTACTTCGAGATCAATCCGAAGATTGGCGTTCTCTGGGAGCCGCGCAAGGATCTGCAGGTTTTCGCCAACTTCTCCCGCGCTTCGGAGCCGCCGACCTGGGCGGAGCTGAATCCCAGCGTGGCACCGGGCTTTGCCCCGCTCGCACCTCAGACCTCATGGACGGCCGAGATCGGCACGCGCGGCAAGCTGGGCGAGAATGTCGGATGGGATCTCTCGATCTACCGCGCGTGGGTCAAGAACGAGCTGCAGCTCCTCGTCGTGCAGGGCTTCGGCGGCTCGGCGATCGCGGTCAACATTCCGAACTCGATCCATCAAGGCATCGAACTCGGGCTTAATGGCACGGCATGGCGCAGCGAACGCAACGACCGCATTTCCGGCCGCATGGCGCTGACGGTGAGCGACTATCGCTTCGAAAACAATCCCATCTACGGTAACAACCAGCTGCCGGGTGCGCCGCCCTACTACCTGCGCGCTGAAGCCCGCTACGACTCGCCGGGCGGCTTCTACATCGGGCCGAACCTGGAATGGTCGCCGCAGGGCTACTACGTCGACAACGTCAACAATGCGGCTTTCATGGCGCCGCCCTATGCGTTGCTTGGCTTGAAGGCGGGTTACACCGGCCTGAAGGGTTTCGAGTTCTTCGTCGACGCCCGCAACCTCACCAACCAGATGTACGTCTCGAACGTCGGCGTGATCAGCACTGCCACGGCGGCGAGCCCGCTCTACAATCCGGGTGATGGGGCGTCGGTCTATGCCGGAATTCAGGCGCGATTCTGACCTGGAGCCGTGGCGACCACGAAGGCTTCGCCGCAGGCCTTCGTGGGATGGCGGGGAAGCGATCTTCCCGGCCGCTCTGCGGCAGAAAAACGTCAACAGGAGAAATCGGATGATTGGACGTCGAACTGCGATCTGCGCACTGCTGGTCATGTCCTGGGCAGGACCTGTATCGGCTCACGACTACAAGTTGGGGTCGCTGGAGATCGCGACGCCGTGGACCCGCGCCACGCCGGCCACCGCCAAGAGCGGTGGCGGGTTCATGACGATCACCAACAAGGGAACAACGGCCGATCGTCTCATCGCTGCCCGCAGTCCGGCATCGCTCAAGGTCGAGATCCACGAGATGAAGATGGACGGCCAGGTGATGCGCATGCGCGAGCTCGAGAAGGGGCTCGAGATTCCGGCCGGGGCGACTGTGACACTGAAGCCGGGCGGCTATCACATCATGTTCATGGAGCTCAAGGCGCCGCTCGCGAAGGACGCCAAGGTTCCCGTGACGCTGGTCTTCGAGAAGGCGGGAAGCATCGACGTGGACCTCAAGGTCGAGGCCATGGGTGCCGCCGGCACCGGACACCAGATGCGATAGGTGTCCGTCGTGCGGCTCGACCGTCCAATGCCTCCCGGCGCACTCGCGGAGCCGCTCTCGACCGCGGCGCGCCGGGGCATCCTCGCGCTGGTGATCTTCTTCCACGTGGGGGGAGGCTGGGCGTTGACGCAGGTCGAGCCGGTGAAGCTGGTGGTGGGCGACATCGCGCCGATGG
>CAIYWM010000501.1 GCA_903929895.1 uncultured Alphaproteobacteria bacterium | reverse complement strand
CATTCAAATGGGGAGGTGCCACGCGAAGCGGGGCGGAGGGGGCAGAAGCAGCGGTCGTGCGGCCCCTGACCCCTCCGTCTCGCGCTGCGCGCGAGCCACCTCCCCCGCTGACGGGGGAGGATTGTTAGATCAGACGCTAGAGAACTTCTTGCCTTCCTGCACCAGCTTCTTGAGCAGCGGAGCAGGCTCCCAGAACGGGTCGCCGGAAGCATCGCGATACTTCAGCAGCGCGTCGTGGATGGTCTTGAGGCCGACCACATTGTCGGCCCACCACATCGGGCCGCCGCGATAGACCGGCCAGCCGTAGCCGTTGACCCAGATCACGTCGATGTCGAGCGAGCGCTGGGCCATGCCCTCTTCGAGGATCTTGGCGCCCTCGTTCACCATCGGGTAGAGCGCGCGCTCCAGAATCTCCTGGTCGGAGATGGCGCGGCGCGTGATGCCGAGCTTCTTCGAGGTCTCCTCGATGATCTTCTCGACCTCGGGATCGGGGATCGGCGTGCGGTCGGGCAGATTGTACTTGTAGTAGCCCGCGCCGGTCTTCTGGCCGAACCGGCCCATCTCGCAGATCGCGTCGGCGACGTAGCCGGTGTAGCGCACGTTGCGCTTTTCCTTCTCCTTCTTGCCCTGGCGGATGCGCCAGCCCACGTCGTTGCCGGCGAGGTCGCTCATGGCGAACGGGCCCATCGGGAAGCCGTAGTCGTAGACCACCTTGTCGATCTGCTGGGGAAGGGCGCCTTCCTCCATCATGTAGGCCGACTGGATGCCGCGCATGCGAAGCATGCGGTTGCCGACGAAGCCTTCGCAGACGCCGACCAGGACCGGGATCTTGCCGATCTTCTTGGAGAACGACATGACCGTGGCGATGACGTCCTTCTCGGTCGCCTTGCCGCGCACGTTCTCGAGCAGCTTCATGACGTTGGCCGGCGAGAAGAAGTGCATGCCGATCACGTCGCCGGGGCGCTTCGTGTAGGTAGCGATCTGGTTGACGTCGAGGCCCGACGTATTGGTGGCCAGGATGACGCCGGGCTTGGCGACCTCGTCGAGCTTCTTGAAGACGACTTCCTTCACTTCCATCGTCTCGAACACCGCCTCGATGATGACGTCGGCGTCCTTGAGGGCGTTGTAGTCGAGGGTCGGGGTGATCAGCGCCATGCGCTTCTCGACATCCTCGGCCTTCATGCCGCCGCGCTTGGCGGTGTTCTCGTAGTTGGTGCGGATGGTCTTGAGGCCGCGATCCAGCGCCTCCTGGCTGGTTTCCAGCATCGTCACGGGCACGCCCGCATTGGCGAAGTTCATGGCGATGCCGCCGCCCATCGTGCCGGCGCCGATGATGCCGCCCGTCTTGATCTCGCGCTGCGGCGTGTCGGCCGGCACGTCCTTGACCTTGGCGGCCTCGCGCTCGGCGAAGAAGTAATAGCGCTGCGCCGCGGACTCGGTGGAGGTCAGCAACTCGGTGAACAGCTCGCGCTCGCGCTTCATGCCCTCGTCGAACGGCAGCTCGACGGCGGCCTGCACGCACTTGATGATGTTCCACGGCGCCTTGAATCCGCGTGCCTTGCGGGCGATCGACTTCTCGGTCTCGGCGAACAGCTCGGGAGATTCCAGCGTCACGCTGAGGTCGCGGACGCGGCGCAGCGGCGCCTTCTGCGCCAGCAGCATCTCGGCATGGGCGATCGCGCCCTTCAGCAGGTCGCCCTCGACGATCGCATCGACGATGCCCTTGCTCTTGGCCTCGGCGGCCGGGATGTGTCGGCCCGACAGGATGGCGTCGAGCGCGTACTTGGCGCCGGTGAGGCGCGGCAGGCGCTGCGTGCCGCCGGCGCCCGGCAGCAGGCCGAGATGCACTTCCGGCAGGCCCATGCGCGTCGTCGGCAGAGAGACACGGTAGTGGGCGCCCAGCGCCGTCTCGAGGCCGCCGCCCAGCGGCGTGCCGTGCAGCGCCGCTACGATCAGCTTGGGCGAATTCTCCATGGTGGCGATGACGTCGTTCAGGTTGGCGCCCGACGGCGGCTTGCCGAACTCGCGGATATCGGCGCCGGCGATGAAGGTGCGGCCACCGCCGATCAGCACGATGGCATCGATGTTCGAATCCTTGGCGAAGGCCTCGACGCCCTCCTTGATGCCGGTGCGGACGGCGGCCGCCAGCGCATTCACCGGCGGATTGTTGATCGTGAGGATTCCGATGCGCCCCTCTGTGGAGCGAATTACGGCGTCGGACATTGGCGGGTCTTCCCTGTCGAGGCTGTTGCGGTTGAGCCCCTCTTAGCACGGATGCCGCAACCGCAAGGCGTTCCAGGGTTTCGCCTTGCGGAGGGTCGTGTGCATCTTTCCACGACGTCAGTGTCGAGAACTGCAGGCTACGATTGGAGGCCCGCCACCGCCAGCACGAGCCACGCCGCCGAATAGGCTGTAACGAAAGCGGCGAGCCAGAAGCCGGCCGCGCGTCCCGCGAAACGCTGAAGCAGGAAGCCCGCCAGGGGGATGAACTGCTGGGCATGCACGCCGAGGAAATGCGCGGGCCTTATGTCTCCCCCAGTCAGGTGCCAGCCGACGACGGGCAGGCCGACGCCGGCCGGCGGTTGGCTGGCGCCCAGCATGAAGCCGCTGGTCGTCGCCAGCACAAAGGTGAGGACGAGCCCGACGATGACGCCTTGGGTGGCCACCGGTCGGGGGCGTTGCACGCCGTGGGCAAAGATCTGCCACGCCAGGAATGCCTGCGTGCCCGTCAGCATGACGGCCGCCACTGCCATCAGGCCGAACATCGCGGCATGAAAGGCGTCGGCGACGTTGTAGTGGGACGGGGCGCCGAGTGCGCCCTGGAAGCTGATGTAGGCCACCTCGAACGCCGACGTCAGGATCACCGTCCATGTCATGGCCCGGTTCGCGGGCGAGGTCCGGACGGGCTCGGGCAGGAGGTCCATGAACCATGCCGTGGACAGCGAGAACAGTGCGGTTGAGGCCATGAACTTCAGCGGCTTGGCCCAGACGCCGACCTCCCGCGTCGTGCGCTCGTCGAAGGCCATGAGGACCAGCGTGGGCACCATCAGGCCGACCATCAGGCCCGCATAGATTACGAGTGCGCGATGGCGGCGGACGAACCCGGCCACGAGATCGCGCGATGCGTACCGGGCTGCATCGAGGAGCGCGGGGTTGGAGGTATTCATGGGTATCTCGTTGTTGACGACGTCAACCATCATTGATTAGATTGTAGACGGCGTCAACTCCAGAGGGGTGAATTCCATGACCAGCCGACACGAACCGCTCGAAGTCCGGTACGGTCCATGGGCGGTGGTGACCGGAGCCTCGGAAGGCATCGGCAAGAGCTTTGCCGCAGCCCTCGCACGGCAGGGATTCCATCTGGTGCTGGTGGCACGGCGGTCACACTTGCTGGATGCACTGGCGGCCAGCTTGGCGCAGGCCCATGGAACGCAATGCGACGTGCTGGTCGCGGATCTGTCTACCGCCGAGGGCGTGGCCGAGGTGCTGGATCGCACGGCACGCCACGACGTCGGCTTGGTGGTGTGCGCCGCCGGTTTCGGCACGGCGGGGCGCTTCCTCGAAGGCGACATCGGCGACGAACTCGACATGCTGCAGGTCAACTGTGGCGCATCGACTGCGCTGAGCTGGGGCTTCGGCCGACGCTTTGAGTCGCGGGGCCGCGGTGGCCTGATCCTGCTGAGCTCGATCGTGGCGTTCCAGGGCGTGCCACGCTCGGCTCACTATGCCGCCACGAAGTCCTACGTGCAGACGCTCGCCGAAGGTCTCCGGGCCGAGTGGGCAGGCCGCGGGATCGACGTTCTGGCCGTGGCGCCCGGTCCCGTCGCCACGGGCTTCGCCGGACGCGCCGGGCTCACCATGGGGCGGGCGGAAAGCCCCGATGTCGTGGCCGCCGAAAGCCTGAAGGCCCTGGGCAATCGCGGAACGGTCCGGCCCGGCCTGCTGGCCAAGGTGCTTGGCTATAGTATAGCCTCGCGATGACGCCGCGGTGGGGACGAATCCGCATCATGGCCATGGTTATGCGCGGAATGACCAAGCATCATGCGGCCTGACGTGGACGTCGATCCACGGGAAGAGCGATTTCGCGACTTGGACGGCACGGCGACGGGCAGAAGGAAATCGTTCGATCTGAAGGAGGCCTGTGTCCGGGCCGCGCGTGACGTCATCGCGGAACACGGCATCGAGGCCCTGAGCATGCGCGACGTCGCACGCAAGCTGGGCATCTCGCATCAGGCGCCGTATCGGCACTTCGAGAGCCGCGATCACCTGCTGGCCGAAATCATGCGCCGCTGCTTCGCGGACTTTGCCGAGCACCTCGACCGCCGCGAGTCCCCGGATGGAAACGGCGATCACGAAGACATGGGCAGCGCCTACCTTGCCTATGCGGCGCAGAAGCCCCTGGAATACCGGCTGATGTTCGGCACGCCTTGGCCGGAACCCGCGCAGCATCCGGAACTGGTGAAGCATGCGGTGCACGCCTTCGACATTCTGCGCAACAGCCAGCGGGCAAGGTATGGTGACGGCCCGGCGCACTACGCGAAGGCCGATCTGGACGCGCTGTTCATCTGGTCGACGCTGCATGGCATGGCCAGCATCATGCAGGCCAACGTCATGCAGCACCTCGTGCTGGCGCCGGAGGTCGTGCCCCGTCTGAAGGCGGACCTGATGGGCAAGATCGATGCTGCGCTGGAGGCATCGTCTCGGCGTGCACCCAGGACAGCGAAGGCCCGGCGGAAGCCGGCGAAGCAATGATGGTAATGTACGCCATTGCCGCGGCCGCCTTGATGGTCGCCTTGTCCGGCTGTTCGGCCTTCAACTATGTCGCCGCGGACAGCCCGGTTCCGGAGGTCTCGGTCGCGCCCATGACGCCGGCGCCACGGGTTGCGCTGGTGCTGGGCAGCGGCGGTCCGCGCGGTTACGCCCACATCGGCATCATGAAGGTGCTGGAGGAGGCCGGCATCGACTACGACCTCGTGGTGGGATCGAGCGCCGGGGCCCTCATCGGAGCGTTCTGGGCCAGTGGCTACGATGCCGAGGAGATCGACAGGCTCGCGCGGAGCGGCGGCCCGTTTACGCTGTTCGACCTGTCCTTGTTCGCCGACAGGGGCTGGATCCGGGGGCAGCGCTTGCAGGACTATGTGAACACGCGCCTGGGCAGCAAATCGATCGAGCAGATGCCGCGGCGTCTCATCGTGGCGGCCACCCGAAGGGACGACAAGGCGCCGGTGTTCTTCCAGAGCGGCAACATCGGCGTTGCCGTGCGGGCCTCCAGCGCCGTCCCCAGGATCATCTCGCCGGTCGGGATCGATGGCACGGAATTCGAGGATGCCGACGAATCCCTGCCCGTCGCAGTCAGGGCCGCGCGCCAGGCCGGCGCCCGCTTCGTGATTGCCATCGACGTCTCGGCCAAGGCCGGGGCGGCGCCGCAGGGTACGTCGAAGGCGCTTCTGGACCGCGATGCGCGGCGTCGCACTCGCATCGCCCCCGAAGTTGCCAACGCCGATTTTCTGATTCATCCGGACCTGGACTATGCCGCGGGACCCCGCCGAAGCTATTTCGTGAACGCGCAGGTCGTGGGCGAACGAAGTGCCAGTGACGCCCTGCCTGCCCTGGTGGAGAGGCTGCGGCTCGCCGGCCTGACCGTCCAAGACTGATCGGTCATTGCCCTAGCATCGTCGGAATCGGATCATTATATGTCCTGCCAATTGAAAGTCTGGGAGGACAGAAGACAATGACGACGACCCGCCGCACCCTTCTGCGTGCCACTGCCGGCCTTGCGCTCGCCGCACCCACGATCGTTCGCGCCCAGGGCGCCGCGTGGCCGAACAAGCCGATCACCATCGTGGTGAATTTTCCTGCCGGCGGCCTCACGGACGGCATTGCCCGGGCCTTCGGCCAGTCTGTCAGCCAGGCCACGGGCCAGCAGGTCATCGTCGACAACAAGCCCGGGGCGAGCGGAAACATCGGCGCGGCCCAGGTCGCCCGCGCGCCGGCCGATGGCTACACGTTCCTGCACTCGGTCTCGAGCACGCTCATCCAGAACCGGGTGATGTTCAAGACGCTGGGCTTCGATCCCGACAAGGACTTCACCATCGTTTCGGGCACGTCCTCGGGCGTGCTGCCGGTCGTCGTCCACAAGTCGCTGCCGGCCGAGGTCAAGGACCTCAAGTCGTTCATCGAATACGCCAAGAACAACAAGGTGAATTTCGGCTCGTGGGCGCTGGGCTCCTCGGCCCACATCTTCGCGCAGACGCTGAACGAGAAGTACGGGCTCACGATGGAGGTCGTCACCTACAAGGGCGAAGCGCCGATGTGGCAGGACATGGGTGCGGGCCAGTTGCAGGCCGCCATGGGCAGCCCGCAGGCGATGAACGCGCTCATCGTGAAGGGCGACGTCCGCGGCATTGCCGCACCGTCGAAGGTGCGGGCGCGCGCGCTTCCCGACGTGCCGACCTCGCAGGAGCAGGGCTTCACCGACGACGCCTTCACCGTGTCAGGCTGGCTGGCGCTGGCGGCGCCAGCCGCGACGCCGAAGGACATCGTGAAGCGAATGTCCGACCTTTGGGTCGCAGCCGCCGATTCCGAGCCCGGCAAGAAGATGATGGACAGCTTCGCCCTCGTGGAGAAGCCGATGCCCCACGAGGAAGTCATGATCGACTATGAGCGTTTGAAGAAGACGCTCATCCCGCGCATCGTCGCGCTGGGCATCCAGCCGGTCTGACGATCAGGCCGAGACCCGCTTCAGGGTCTCGTCGAACCAGCGCGCGAGGCCGGTCATGCGGGCGTCCTCGTGCTTCTGGCCCATGAGCTGAAGGCCGACCGGCATGCCGCCGACGCTCATCAGCGGCACCGTGACGACCGGTGCGAAGAGCATCGAACTGGGCGCATTGAACACGAAGTCACCGGTCGGACGCGGCGCCAGCGGCTGGCCCGGCACGTCTCCCGACCAGAGCGGGGCAGGACCGGGACAGGCCAGCGTGATCGCCGCGTCCGCCAACGGTGCCATGGTCGCGTGCAGGCGCTGGGCGTTCTCGCGCGCCAGCAGCGCCATGCGATAGTCGTCGAGCGTCATCGCCTCGGCCTTGGCCAGCGTCGCCTTTGCCCGTTCGCTCACACCGGCGGGATTGTTGTCGACGATGCCGCGCTGCCCCCAGCGGTTCTCCCAGCCGGTCACGCCGCCGCAGATGGCGCGGCCGTTGACGATCGACTTCTCCAGTGCGTCGACCCAGGGATGGTCTTTGCGGAAGATCGGCTCGACTCCGGCGTCGCGCAGCTGCTTCAGCACGCCCTCGAAGGCCGTCTTGGTAGCGTCGTCCAGTTCCACCCAGCCCTCGGTCTCCAGCACGACGAGCCGGTTGGGCTTCACGGCGGCAGGCAGGCTCGACGGACCCATCAGGCCGACCTCACCGCGATCGCCGCCGGCGCGCCGCGCGATCTCGATCGCGACCTGCCACATGTCCTGCAGCGCGTTGGCGTGCGGACCGTGCGTGCTCTGGCTGGTGGCCTGGCGTTCGCCGCGATTGATGCCGCCCTGCGTCGGCTTGAGTGCAAAGTTTCCGCAGTAGGCGGCGGGCCGGATGATCGAGCCGCCGACCTGGGTGCCGATGGCGGCCGGCACCATGTTGGCGCCAACGGCCGCCGCCGACCCGGAGGAGGAGCCGCCCGGCGTGCGCGTCGCATCGAAGGGGTTGGTCGTGGCGCCGGGATGCGAGCCGCCGAGTTCGGCCGTCACCGCCTTGGCCAGGATCACCGCGCCGGCCTGGCGCAGCGCCCAGACGGCGGCATTGTCGCGCTTGGGGAAATTGCCCTTGAAGGCCTCGCAGCCCATCTGCGTGGGCATGTCCTTCGTCTCGAGCAGGTCCTTGATGGCGAGCGGCATGCCGTCGATCGATGAGAGCGGCTTACCTTGCTTCCAACGCGCGCTGCTGGCGTCGGCGGCCTCGCGGGCGCCCGCTTCGTTGATGGCGGTGAAGGCCTTCACCACCGGCTCGCGCGCCGCCACCGTCTCCAGGCAGCGTTCGAGATAGGCGCGTGGCGTATCGCTGCCGTCGCTGAAGCGCTTGGTGGCGTCGTGGAAGGTAAGCGGCTTGAAATCACTGTACGCGGTCATCGTCGGTCGGTCCCCTATGGAAGGGACCGAGCCTAACACGATGGATCAGCGCACCCGATAGCGCTCGATCGCGTCCGGATCGAAGGTGAAGCCGAGGCCGGGACGGTCGGGCACGGCGACATGGCCGTCCTCGACCGCGATGGCCTCGCGGTAGAGCTTCGAGGTCCAGGGCATGTATTCCAGCCAGGTCGCGTTGGCGAAGGCGCCGAGCAGGCCGATGCTCTGCTGTGTGAAGAGATGGTTGGAGATGGCGATGTCGTGCGCTGCCGCGAGATGCGCCACCTTCACGAACTCGCTGACGCCGCCGACGCGGGCGAGATCGGCCATCCAGATGTCGGCGGCGCCGTGCGCCAGCATCTCGCGGAAGCCGTAGCGCGTCGCCTCGGTCTCGCCGCTGGCGATCGGCGTGTCGAGCGCCGCCGCGACCCGGGCGGAACCGCGATGGTCGTAGGGGGCTACCGGTTCCTCGAACCAGGTAAGGTCGAACTCTTCAAGCTTGCGGCCGAGCCGGATCGCATGGTCGGCGGTGAAGCCGCGGCTGGCGTCGCACATCAACGAGACCTTTGGCCCGATCGCCTTGCGCACGGAAGCGACCCTCTCGACGTCTTCTTCCACATGCGCCTTGCCCACGCGCATCTTCACGCCGCGAAAGCCTTCGGCCATGTAGCCGGCAGCTTCCTTTGCCAACTCGTCGGGCGTTGCCGACAACCACAGGCCGGCGCTCGAGTAGACGGGAATGCGATCGTGGGCGGCACCGAGCATGTGGGTCACCGACTGTCCAAGCGCCTTGCCCTTGGCGTCCCACAGGGCGGTGTCGATGCCGGCGAGTCCGAAGATCGTCACGCCCTTGTGGCCGAGGAAGTAGAGCTCGCGCCACATGCGGTCCCAGAAGCGCTCGGCGTAGCGGATGTCTTCGCCGACGAGGGCGGGCTTCAGGCTGTCGACCATCGCGCGCAGCACCTCGATGCGCCGTCCGCCCAAGGTGAACAGAAAGCTCTCCCCGGTGACGCCGATGTCGGTGTCGACGAAGATCAATACGGCGCCAATGCGGTCGTTGCTGACGCCGCTCGAATTGCGCGTCGGCCGGTCGAGCGGCACCTCGACGAGAACGGTCCGGAGATCGGTGACGCGCATCTCTGTTTCTCCTCTTGGATCACCTGGATCGACATTGGTTCCGTCACGATAGTGTGTGACCGACGCGAGGAACCGCCTTGGAGGCAGTGACGTATCATACAATGACAGGGCAGCAAGAGAGCCGCCCTGCCTGGCTGAAGGCGAGCGCGCCGCCGTCGGTCTCATTGCTCGAATACTGCATCCAACTGGAGAGAAACCATGCTCACGCGTCATACGCTGATCGCAGTCGCCGCCCTGTCCCTTGTTGCCGTCGCGCCGGCCTTTGCCCAGACCATGGCTCCGGCCGCGTCTTCCACGCCTGCCAATCCGATGGTCGGCGGCGCGGCGATGGATGCCAAGAAGAACATCGTCGAGAACGCGGTCAATTCGAAGGATCACACCACGCTCGTGACCGCCCTGAAGGCTGCGGGTCTCGTCGAGACGCTGCAGGGGGCGGGCCCCTTCACGGTGTTCGCGCCGACGAACGCCGCTTTCGCCAAGCTGCCGCCGGGCACCGTCGAGATGCTGGTGAAGCCCGAGAACAAGGCCAAGCTCACGAAGATTCTCACCTGCCATGTCGTGTCGGCCAATGCCATGTCGCCGGCGATCGCCAAGATGATCGCGGACGACAAGGGCACGCATCCCGTCAAGACGGTCGGCGGTTGCGTCCTGCAGGCCAAGATGATGGGCGAAAAGATCACGCTCACCGACGAGAACGGCAATGTCGCCACCGTGACGATCGCCGACGTCAAGCAGTCGAACGGCGTCATCCACGTGATCGACACGGTCGTCCTGCCGAAGGGCTGAGCTCCCTTCTTTCGATGAGGAGCGGCGGGGGCTTTTCCCCGCCGCTTCCGTTTGCGCTAGGGTGCCCCGCATCCATCGGCCGGGACGTTCGCTGTCCGGCGCATCAGGCTTTCAGGGGCAGTCCATGACCAGCAGGCGGCCACGCATCGAGGGATTCGCGATCATCTCCCGCGAGGGCATGATCGCGGCTTCGGACGGTTCTTTTCCGGACGTCCTGAAGATTCCGGCCGACCAGAAATTCTATCAGGACTCGGTCGACCGGGCAGCGGCTGTCGCCAACGGACGCCACTCCTCGGAGGGTGGTCCGAAGGAAGCGGCGCGCCGGCGCATCGTGCTGACGCGCCGGGTCGAGCGCGTGGTCGCCGATCCCGACAACGCCAACGCCGTACTGTGGAATCCCGCCTCGGCGCCGTTCGAGGAGGCGTGGATGAAGCTCAATCTGGAGGACGGAACCCTGGCCGTGGTTGGCGGCACCGACGTATTCGGCCTGTTCCTCAACATCGGCTACGACGTCTTCTTCCTGACACGCACAGAGGTCAGCGTGCCGCGAGGCCGGCCCGTCTTTCCGGGCGTCGGCAGGAGTGCAACGCCGGAAGAAGTCTTCGCCAGGCACGGCATGGTCCTGCGCGCCACCCGCATGCTCGACCCCGCCACCAACACTCGGCTCGAGGAGTGGGTGCCGAAGGGCTAGAACTCCACCACCAGCCCATCATGCGCCGCTTCCAGCGCGATCTCGGAACCGCGGCCCAGTAGCTCGGCGCTCATATGGGTTACGATAGTGCGCCTGGCGCCGATGCGCGGCAGGTGATTGACCAGGGTTGTGTAGTCGATGTGGTACTTCATGACCTTGTCGAAGAAGTAGGCCTCGCAGATGAAG
This sequence comes from uncultured Alphaproteobacteria bacterium, assembly GCA_903929895.1. Lineage (GTDB taxonomy): Bacteria > Pseudomonadota > Alphaproteobacteria > Reyranellales > Reyranellaceae > Reyranella. The sequence goes on along the minus strand of CAIYWM010000501.1, from coordinate 1,190 downwards.
AGGTCGGCGTCGCGGGCAGCCGGAATCAGCTCCTCCACCCATTCGGTGTCGCCGGAATAGGTGAGCACCTTGCCGTCGGTCTCGATGCGGAGGGCGTAGGAGGGGGCACCGCTATAGTGCTTCATCAGGTAGGGCGTGACGGCGAGGCCGTTCATCTCGACCCGCTCGTGCAGTTCCAGTTCGCGGATCTCCAGCGCGAACTTGCGCTGGACCTGGGTCGAACCGGCGAACATCGCCTCCATCAGAGTCATCAGCCTGTCGTGGAAGCCGGGAGGTCCGGCCAGCAGCAGCGGGGCCGTGCGCCGGCTGACCAGCTGCGCGTCGAGCAGGAAGAAAGGCAGGCCGGCGAAGTGGTCGCCGTGCAGGTGGCTCACCAGCACGGTCGAAATCGCGTTCGGCTCGACCTGCCACTTGCGGATGGCGATCATCGACGAGGCGCCGCAATCGACCAGCAGGTTGCCGTGGCGTGCACGCTCGACATGGAAACAGGTGTTGAAGCGCCCGCCGCTGCCGAAGGCATCGCCGGATCCGAGGAACTGCAGACGCATCTTCTAGGGGGCCTGCTCCAGGCTCGAGACGATGTTGGTGAGCGTCGTGCGGCGCATGTCGCGCACCTCGCTCGAGTTGAAGCGGCGGGCGCGGTGCATGGTGGCCCGGTTGTCCCACATCACCAGGTCCAACGGCCGCCAGACATGGGCGTAGACGAAGGGGCGCTGCGTGGCGTGCTCGGTGAGATCGCGCAGGAAGGCGCGTGCCTCCGGCATCGGCCAGCCCTCGATGCCGCCGGCATGACTCGCAAGATAGAGCGACAGGCGGCCGGAGCCGGGGTGGCGGCGCACCAGGCGCTGGCGCACCGGCGCCCACTTCGCGCGCTCGGCCTCGGTGAAATCCTCGAAGCCCAGCATGCCGCGCGAATAGATCTGGCTGTGCAGGCAGATCAGGTCGTGGACCTCGCGCTTGGTCGCCTCGTCGAGCGCATCGTAGGCCGCACGCATGTCGGCGAACTCTGTATTGCCGCCGGCTGACGGGATGGTGCGCGCCGACAGGAGGGAATAGAGGGCGGGCACATCCTTGAACGAACTGTCGGAATGCCAGAGCTGGTTGCCGAGGCTGAACTGGCGGCGGCGTTCGTCGCGCGCCAGCACGTTGCCGTGGCGGTCGAGGTTCGAGATGTCGTTGAGGTCCATGCT
>CAIYWM010000500.1 GCA_903929895.1 uncultured Alphaproteobacteria bacterium | reverse complement strand
TTCTATGTCGCCGCTACTTGGCCGGCGAGCTTGCGTCGACCCAGATGTTCTCCGGGTACTGATGCGTGATCTCGGTCGGGTTGGGCTGCAGGCCGTGGACCCACGGCTGGAAGGCCAGGACCGCCTTGTTGTAGTTGAAGAACCAGACCGGCGCCTCGTCGTAGAGCAGGTTGTTGGCCTTCTTCAGGATCTCGTCGCGCTTGGCCATGTCGCCTTCCTGGGCGGCGGAGTCGAGCAGCTTGTCGAACTCGGCATTGTTGAAGCCGGTGTAGTTGCAGGCCGTGCGCGGTGTCTTGGAATAGTAGCAGCGCAGCGTGGCGAGCGAGTCGGGGCCGGTCAGGCTCGACGCGATCAGCGCCTGGTGGTCACCCTTCATCAGAATCTCGGTCAGCACCGTGACCTCGACCAGCTTCGGCTTGGCCTTGATGCCGACCCGGGCCAGCATCGGGATCACCGCCTCGACGATCGGCAGGCCCCAGCTCTCGTTCTGGCTGGTCGTCCATTCGAATTCGAAGCCGTTGGGGAAGCCCGCCTCGGCCAGCAGCTTCTTGGCCTTCTCGGGATCGTAGGGGTAGGGCTTCACGGTCTTGTCGAAGGCGGCCGACGAGGGCGGCAGCCAGCTGGTGGCACGATAGGCCTTGTCCTTGACCAGGCGCGAGATGATCAGGTTGGAATCGATCGCGTAGTTGAAGGCCTGGCGCACCCGCTTGTCCTGGAACGGCTTGATCGAGTTCAGGTTCATGTGCATCGAGCGCGTGAACATCTCGGCCACTTCGAGGATGCCCTTCGAGAGCTGCGGATCGGCGCGATAGGCGACGTACTGCGCGGGTCCCAGAATCGAGGTGTCGATCTCCTTGTTGCGGAAGGCGACGTCGCGGGCGGCCGCTTCCGCCATGATCAGCACCTCGAGCTTGTCGAGGTAGGGCTGGCCCGTCTTGTAGAACTTGTCGAAGCGGTCCATCACGACGCGCGAGCCCGGGATGTGCTCCTTGAACTTGAAGGGGCCGAGGCCAACCGGATTGGAGGCATAGTTGCCCTTCTCGACCTCCTCCTTGGGCAGGATCGCGGTCGAACCGCCGAAGAAGTAGTAGCCGGGGTCGACACGGTCGGTGATCGTCATCTCGAGCGTGTAGTCGTCGACCTTCTTCAGGCCGGAGATTTCCTTGGCGGTGCCCTTCTCGACATCGACCGCGCCCTTGATCAGGCGGACATAGCGGGCGCCGGGATAGCCCTTGCTGCCGTCCATGATGCGGGTGAAGGAGAAGATCACGTCGTCGGCCGTCATCTTGCGGCCGTTATGGAAGAACGCGTCGTCGCGCAGCTTGAAGGTGTAGGTGAGGCCGTCGGCCGATGCCGAGACAGACTTGGCCAGTTCCAGCGTCAGCTTGTTGGCGGCGGTGTCCCAGTTGTAGAGCGAGCGCTGCAGCGCCTTGCCGACGATGTCGTCCTGGGCCCGCGGCGTCACGTGCGGGTCGAGGCTGCCGAAGCTCGCGGCATAAGGCGCGGTCATCCGGAGCGTGCCGCCCTTGCGCGGTGTCTGCTGCGCATTCGCCGTGCCGGCGCCGATGACGGCAATCGCGGCGATCGCGAGCCATGCCAGTTTACGCATCAACCCATCCCCCTCATGAACGTTCTCGTTGGCTCGCATTCCATCTTGCCTTGGCCCTCCGTGCAAGAGGAATGCCTAATGGCCGAGCAAAGCTCGGCCGAGCGGCTTGGTTACAAGCCGCGATACGCCGCCACCTCCCCATTTGAGTTGGGAGGAAGGTGATTCTACGCCGGAACGCAGTAGCCGTCGCGGCGGGGATCGCAGCCGCCGGTGAAGATGCCGGTCTCGGGATCGATCGCGACGCCCTGCATGCCGCCCACGCTCCAGGTCCATTCCGGACCGGTCGTGACGTTGTGGCCGAGCTTGCGAAGGTCGGCATGCACCTCCGGCGACAGACGCGATTCCAGCAGCACCGCGGCGCCGTCGGTGAGGCGGCCGCGTGGCGCCTCGATCGCCTGCTGCAGCGGCAGGCCGAAATCGACATGCTGGACCATGGCCTGCGGCTGGGTCTGGAGGATGCCGTAGCTGCCCGGCGTGCCCAGCGCGAGGATCGGGACGCCGTCCTTGGTCGAGATCGAGGGCGCCATGCACATCGGCAGCTGCTCGCCCGGCTTCACGCGGTTCGGGCTCTGGGGGTTCACGTCGGCCCAATAGAGGAAGTTGTTGAGGCAGAGGCCGGTGCCGGGCACCACGACGCCGGATCCGAACACGCTGCCCAGGCTCTGCGTCAGGCAGATCAGGTTGCCCTCGCGATCGGCGATCGAGAACGACGTGGTGTGGCTCTCGTCGGTCGGCGAGACCGGCTGCTGCGGTGGCGTCCACTGTTCTGTCGGGCCGATCACCGGCCTGCCGTCGCGCACCCGGGCGCGCAGCGTCTCGACATGAGCGTCCGAGAGGATTTCGGCCAGCTTCTGCGGCGTCGGCACGCCAGCCCCGATGCGGACGCCGGCGGCGAGGCGGACGGCGCGCAGCACCGTGTCGAGATGCTCGGTCGAATTGCGCTTCATCGCGGCGAGGTCGAAGCCTTCCAGGATGCGCAGCGTCAGCAGGAACTGGAAACCCTCGCAGGGCGGCGGCGGCACGTGGACGGTCCGCCCGCGATAGGTGACGGCGACCGGATCGCGCCAGGTGGCCTTGGCGGCCAGCAGGTCGTCCATCACCATGCAGCCGCCCAGTTCGGTCAGCCGGTCGAGGATCTTCTGGCCCAGCGCGCCACCGTAGAGAAGGCCGGGGCCTTCGCTCGCCAGCGCCTCGAGCGTGCGCGCAAGGTCGGGCTGCTTGAGCACGAAGCCCGGCTTCACGGTGCCCACGCCCGCCGTGTAGACGCGCGACCATTCCGGATGCAGCGCCTTGTGGCCCGCAAGCTCGCCGGCGATGGCCTGCATTTCCTCGAGGTTGAACTCGATCAGCTGGAAGCCGTCGCGCGCGAGGGCGATCGCCGGTGCGAAGAGCTCCGGCAGCTTCTTCTTGCCATGGCTGCTGTTCAGCTCGCACCAGCCGGCGAGATTGCCCGGTGCTCCGACCGCCAGCGCGCCGCGCTGGAGCTGGGATCGGTTGCTGAGCTTGTCGACCGGGAAGTTCTTGGAAATCGGCCCGACGAAGTCGAGCGTGCGGACGCGCTTCTCGGCAGCGATGTAGCAGGTCGCGACGCCGCGGCCGGCAAGGCCTGACATGTAGGGTTCGACGACATTCAGTGCCGCTGCAGTCGCAACCGCCGCATCGAACGCGTTGCCGCCGTTCGACAGGATGCGCGCGCCGGCCGCCGCCGCCAGCGGATGAGCCGCCGCCACCATGCCGTGCCGCGATGCGATTGTCGGACGCCTGCCGTGTTGCAGCATGAGATCTCCCTGTGAAGCCGGCGGATCGTGCCGCCTCTTTCGCGCCTCGACCAGCGCCAATTGCGCATCGGTGCCGCCGCTTGCATAAAGGTCGGCATGACAATCGGCCGGCGCAAAGCCCTGACGATCCTCGCCGCCGCTTCCGCGGCTGCTTCTCCTGCACGGGCTCAATCATGGCCCGCAAAGCCGCTCACCATCGTCGTGCCCTATGCGGCGGGAAGCGCCACAGACACCTTGGCCCGCATCATGGCGGAGTACCTCGCGCCTAAGCTTGGTCAGCCGGTGATCGTCGACAACAAGGGCGGTGGCAACGGTTCGATCGCGGCCAACTACGTGGCCAAGTCTGCCCCCGACGGCTACACGCTGATGATCGCCACGGCGGCGACGCATGCCGGCAACCCCAACCTCATGAAGTCGGTGCCTTACGACTCGCTGGTCGATTTCGCACCGGCAGGCTTCTACGGCTTCATCCAGTTCGTCCTGCTGGTGCGCGCCGATGCCGGCATGGACACGCTGGCCGACTTCATCAAGCGCGCCAAGGCCAAGCCGCCGCTGACCTCGGGGGCCGGTACGCCCTCGGCACGTGTGATCACCGCGACACTGGCGGAGCGTCTCGGCACCGAGATCACCTACGTGCCCTACAAGTCCGCGCCGCAGGCGCTGGCCGACCTCCTGTCGGGCCAGATCGACATGACCTTCGCCGATGTGGCCATTGCCGTGCCGCAGGTGAAGGCGGGCAAGGTGAAGGCGCTGGTGATGGCGTCCGACTCGCGTTCGCCGCTGCTGCCCGAGGTGCCGACCTTCCAGCAGGCGGAGCTGGGCCAGTTCGCGCTCGACGCCTGGTTCGTGATCATGGCGCCGGCAAAGACGCCGCCCGAGATCGTGGCGCGGATCGACAAGGCCGTGCAGGAAATCGTGACCGATCCCGAGGTGATCAAGCGCCTGCGCGGCATCTCGTTCGAGCCGCAGCGCAAGGCGCCGGAGGAGGTCCGGCCCTTCATCAAGTCTGAGATCGAGAAATGGGGCCGGCTCGCCAAGGCCGCCGCTATCGAGAAGGAATGAAGATGGCTGAGCAGAAGCGCCTCGAATTCGGCTGGTTCCTGCCCACGGCGGGCGACACCACGGCCTATGGGCTGGCCAGCGCCCAGGTGCCGCCGTCGCTCGAGCTGTTCGACAAGATCGTCGGCGCGGCCGAGGCGGCGGGCTTCGAGTACATGCTGGTGCCGGTCCAGACCGCCTGCTGGGAGGCGTGGATCTCCAGCGCCATGATGGTGGCGCGCTCCAAGTCGATGCGCATGCTGGTGGCGGCGCGGCCGAGCTACATCAATCCCGTGCTGCTGGCCAAGATGATCACCGCCTTCGACCAGCTCTCGGGCGGCCGCATCTGCATCAACCTGATCGCGGGCCAGAGCGAGGCCGAGAACGCCTCCGAAGGCATCAAGTGGGGCAAGGAAGAGCGCTACGAGATCATGGACGAGGAAGTCTCGATCCTGAAGGCGCTGTGGACGACGCGCGGGCCGGTGAACTTCGACGGCAAGTTCTATCAGCTCAAGGGTGCCCAGATCCGGCCCTATCCGCTGCAACAGCCGCATCCGCGCTTCTATCTCGGCGGCGGCTCGAAGCAGGCCTGGGAGATTTCGGCCAAGCATTCCGACGTGCACCTCTTCTGGGGCGACACCTACGAGCGCATCCGCGCCAACATGGCCGAGATCAAGTCGATGGCGGCGCGCCACGGCCGCGAGAACGAGATCGGCTTCGGCATGCGCCTGCAGGTCGTCTGTCGCCAGACCGAGAAGGAAGCCTGGGACTTCGCCCATGGGCTGGTCGAGCACGCCAGCGAGGCGCAGAAGGCCTTCGTGAAGGAACGGTTTGCGACTTCCGAGGCCAACCGCCGCGTGCGCGAGCTGGCGGCGATCGGCGAGACCATCGAGCCGCATCTGTGGACCGGCATCACCCAGGTCAGGCCGGGCGCCGGCATCGCCATCGTCGGCGATCCCGAACAGTGCGCCGACACCTTGCAGAAGTTCATCGATCTCGGCTGCCATTCCTTCTGCCTGTCGGGCTACCTGCACGACGAGGAGGCGGAGCGGTTCGGCAAATGGATCATGCCGATCCTGCGCGAGCGTAACCCCGGGCGCATGCTGGCGGCTTAGCGATGAACCGATCCACATTGGACACGATCAAGGATCCCTCACTGCGTTCGGGATGACACTATTGTTTGGAATGGGCGCTGTGCGCCGATGAAGAAAACGGTGTCATCCCGAACGCAGTGAGGGATCCTTCGCTTCTTCTCAAAGCGTGAGCTGCCATGCCCCAGCCGACCCTGCCGGATTTCAGCGCCCGCCAGCTCGAGGCG
>CAIYWM010000499.1 GCA_903929895.1 uncultured Alphaproteobacteria bacterium | reverse complement strand
GCGCTGTTGCAGACCGTGCAATCGAGCGTCCACTCCCGCCTGCTCGCCTGGGACCCGGTCGCCAACCACGCCGCCGGCGTCGTCCGCAAGAACGACCTGCTGGATGCCTTCATCCGCGACGGCGCCGCCGATCCGCGCGCCCTCGTCAGGCCCGCGCCCATCGTCCCCGATACGATGGACGGCTTCGACGTGCTCGACACGCTGAAGAACTCGCCCGCCCACATGGTCCTGGTGCAGGACGAGTATGGCGAGCTGCTGGGCATCGTCACGACCGCCGACATCCTGGAAGCGATCGTCGGCGCCTTCCAGACCGACGAAGGCCCGGCCGAACGCAAAGCGACGGAGCGCGACGACGGCTCGTGGCTGGTGGCCGGCAGCATGCCGGCCGACGAACTCATCGAGCTGCTGGGCATCACCACCAGGCGTACCGCCGACTTCCACACCGTCGCCGGCATGGTGTTGGCCGCCATGCGCCGCCTGCCCAAGGAAGGTGATTCCGTCGTCGTGGGCGGCTGGCGCTTCGAAGTCCTCGACATGGACGGCCGCCGCATCGACAAGCTGCTGGCGACCCGCGCGAAGACGGTGCATCGGGCGGCGAATACCTGAACGTCAGCCCTTGCCCGGGGCGCCGATCCGGTCGGCGATGATCTTGGTGATATAAGGCGCCGCGAACAGCACGACGAGCAGACGCACCGTCTGCATGGCCATCACGAACGACACGTCGACGTCGGTCGAGGCCGCGATGATGGCAATCGAGTCGGCGCCGCCGGGGCTGGTGGCGAGATAGGCGGTGAGCGGATCGATACCGGCGGCGAACACCATGAAGGCTGCGACGCCGCCGCACATCGCCAGCATGACGAAGATGCACAGGAGGATGCCGGGAAGCTGGCGCAGCACGTGGACCAGCAGCGCGCGCGTGAACCGCAGCCCGACATTCCAGCCGACCAGCGCGTAGCAACCGGCCAGGAGCCACGTCGGCAGTTCGAGCCGCAGCCAGCCCATATGCGTGAGCACGATGCCGCCGACCAGGGGCACCAGGAAGGCGCCGGCCGGGATGCTCAGTCGCCGCGCCAGCCATGAGCCCACGCCCGCCAGAGCGAGCGTCTCGAGCAGCGGCAGCCAGGCGACCTCGGGAAACCACACGATCGCGGCCGGCGCATGTTGGGAGGCTCCGCCGAAGTAACGGGCCACCGCCGCCGCGACGACCGCCACCATCACGACGCGCAGATACTGCATGAAAGCCACCATGCGCATGTCGGCGCCATAGGCCTCCGCCATGTAGGTCATCACCGAGGCGGCGCCGGGGCTCACGCCCCACAACGCCGTCGTGCCGGGCAGCATCTGCCAGCGCGTCATCTGCCAGCCGACCCACGTGCTGGCGGCGACGACCGAGACGACGCCGACCGTGAACAGCGCCCAGTGCCCGAGGATGTCGCCGACGATCGTGAGCGGCACCATCTTGGCGATCATGCTGCCGACGATGCCTTGCGCCACGCCGAACACCGGCACGGGATAGTTCACCTTGCCGCCCCATGAGGCGAAGACGATGCCCGAGATCAGCGGCCCCAGCATCAGCGCCGCCGGCGCGTGCAGCCACAGCATCAGCGCCGTCACCGGCACGGTGAGGGCGATCAGCGCTGACCATGAGGTGAGGTGTCGGCCGACGCCTTTCATGCGCTGGGCCGTGATTTGGACCAAAGCGAAAGGTCCTTCGCTGCGCTCAGGATGACAATTTTGTCGTCGGCGGCGCACTGCGCCATGGCCCACACCGGTGTCATCCTGAGCGCAGCGAAGGACCCTTGCCTTGCTCGTCCGGTCAGTTGCTTCAGGTCAGAAATTCCTCGGCCTCGCCGTTCATGTCGCGGATCGTGGCCATCAGCTCGACCACCGCCACGGCGAGCCTTGCATCATCCGTGCCGCGCAGGACCAGCGAGACGCTGGGCTTGCCGTTGCGGAAGGCCGGGTAGGATCCGATGTCGATATCCTCGTAACGCTTCTGCAGCGCGCCCAGCGGTTCGGCGATGATGCCTTCGGCGAGGTTGGTGCGCACGGTGCGTGAAAGGACGGGCGTGCCGCCGACCAGCCGGTGCTTCATCGACTGGAACATCGCCTCGGCAACCTTGGGAATGCCGGCGAAGGTGAAGACGTTCTCCATCTGGAAGCCGGGCGCCACGGACACCGGATTGTCGACCAGCACGCCACCGTGCGGGACCCGGGCCATGCGCCGGCGCGCCGGCGTGAACAGCGCCGCCTCGCCGTAGTGCCGGGTCATGCGGGCCACCGCCTCGGGATGCTCGGAAATCCCGACGCCGAACGCCTTGGCGATGCAGTCCGCGGTGATGTCGTCATGGGTCGGGCCGATCCCGCCGGTGGTGAACACGTAGTCGAACTTGGCGCGGACCTCGTTCAGGGTCGCGACCACGGTCGCTTCGATGTCGGGAATGACCCGCGCCTCCATGACCCGGACGCCGAGCTTGCCCAGCTCGGTGGCGAGATACTGGATGTTGGAATCGCGGGTACGGCCGCTCAGTATCTCGTTGCCGATCACGAGGATGCAGGCGGTGACGATTTTTGCCGGGTCTGACATGCAAGGCCTGCTGATTTTCGTTTGGTTTCAGTAACCTAGCGGACGCGGGCCCATGGGCCAAGCCGCGGTCCCGCCCTTGTTACCGCTCGTATCGCATGCCAAATAACGCGGATGACCAATTCCCGCGAGGCGGTCGACGACAGCGCCGACTATTGGCGCCGCGACGAGCGCACCATCAAGCTGCACGGACCCGAAGGCTTCGCCGGCATGCGCCGCGCCGGCCGGCTGGCTGCCGAGACCCTCGACTTCATCACGCCCCACGTCCAGCCGGGCGTGACGACCGAGGAACTCGACCGCCTTTGTCACGAATACATTCTGGACCACAAGGCGATCCCCGCCCCGCTGAACTATCGCGGCTTCCCCAAGTCGATCTGCACCTCGATCAACCACGTCGTCTGCCACGGCATCCCGTCGGACAAGCGGCTGCAGAACGGCGACATCGTCAACATCGACGTCACCGTCATCCTCGACGGCTGGTACGGCGACACCAGCCGCATGTACTACGCGGGCGACGTCGGCGTGAAAGCCAAACGTCTGTGCGACGTGACCTACGAGGCGATGATGCGCGGCATTGCGGCGGCCAAGCCCGGCGGCCATGTCGGCGACATCGGCTTTGCCATCCAGTCTTATGTCGAGGCGCAGCGCTTCTCCGTCGTGCGCGACTTCTCGGGCCACGGGCTCGGCCGCATCTTCCACGATGCGCCGAACATCCTGCACTACGGCAAG
>CAIYWM010000498.1 GCA_903929895.1 uncultured Alphaproteobacteria bacterium | reverse complement strand
GCTGACGGCGACCGATCGGGGTGGCGCCCCGGGCCCCCCCGCGCTAAACCCCCGCCGCCATGATCCTTTTCCCCGCGATCGACCTCAAGGACGGCAAGTGCGGGCGCCTTCTCCGCGGCGACATGCAGCGTGCCACCGTGTTCAACGACAGCCCGGCCGCCCAGGCCAAGGCCTTTGCCAATGCCGGCTGCGAGTGGCTGCATCTGGTCGACCTGAACGGCGCGGTCGAGGGCCATCCGGTCAACCGCGCGGCGGTCGAGAGCATCCTGAAGGACGTCGAGGTGCCGACCCAGCTCGGCGGCGGCATCCGCACCATCGAGAGCATCGCGCAGTGGTTCGAGGCGGGCGTGAAGCGGGTGATCCTGGGCACCATCGCAGTCAAGGAGCCGGGCCTCGTGAAAGCCGCCTGCAAGCAGTGGCCCGGCCAGATCGCGGTCGGCATCGACGCCCGCGAGGGCATCGTCGCAGTCGACGGCTGGACCAAGCAGAGCACGGTGCGGGCGCTCGATCTCGCCCTGCGCTTCGAGGATGCCGGAGTCTCGGCCATCATCTACACCGACATCGACCGCGACGGCGCGATGGGCGGCGTCAACGTCGATGCCACGGTCACGCTGGCGCAACATCTCACCACGCCGGTCATCGCCTCGGGCGGCGTCAGCTCGCTCGACGATCTGCGCGAACTGAAGCCCACCGAGGAGTTCGGCATCGTCGGCGCCATCGTCGGCCGCGCGCTTTATGACGGTCGCGTGACGGTGCCCGACGCGATCAGCGTGCTGAAGGGCGAGTAGCGCCATGCTCAAGGTCCGCATCATCCCCTGCCTCGACGTCAAGGACGGCCGCGTCGTGAAGGGCGTGCAGTTCGTGGGCCTGCGCGATGCGGGCGACCCGGTCGAGCAGGCGCGCATTTACGACGCCGCCGGCGCCGACGAGCTCACCTTCCTCGACATCACGGCCAGCCACGAGAACCGCGACACCATCCTGGACGTCGTCGGACGTACGGCCGAGCAGTGCTTCATGCCGCTCACGGTGGGCGGCGGCGTGCGCCAGGTCGAGGATATCCGCCGCCTGCTGCTGGCCGGCGCCGACAAGGTCTCGATCAACTCGGCGGCCGTGGCGCGGCCCGAGTTCGTGCGCGAAGCGGCGGAGAAATACGGCGACCAGTGCATCGTGGTGGCGATCGACGCGCGCAGCAGCGGTCCCGGCAAATGGGAAGTCTTCACCCATGGCGGCCGCAAGGGCACCGGCCTCGATGCGATCGACTGGGCGCGCCGCATGGCGGAGTCGGGCGCGGGCGAGATCCTGCTCACCTCGATGGATCGCGACGGCACCAAATCGGGCTTCGATCTCGACCTGACGCGCGCCGTTTCGGATGCGGTGCCGGTCCCGGTCGTGGCCTCGGGTGGCGTCGGCACGCTCGATCATCTGGTCGATGGCGTGACGAAAGGCGGCGCCTCGGCGGTGCTTGCCGCCTCGATCTTCCATTTCGGCGAGTTCACCATCGCGCAGGCGAAGGAACATCTCTCGCGCGCGGGCGTTCCGGTGCGACAAATCTCGCGCGCCGCATGATTTTGGCGTAAAATCTTCACGGCGCCCGTCTAAGAGGCGTATTGAAGTTTTCGATCGCCCGCCCACAGGGCGGCGACGGAGTTCCCCTCGGATGGCGAAGAAGAAAAAAGCCAAGAAAGTGCAGCGGCCGAGCATCGTCTCGATCGACGAGCATGTGCTTGATCGCCTGTATCTGGTGATCGACAGTCGCAAGGGCGCGGATCCGGAAACCTCCTACACCGCCCGCCTGTTCAGCCGTGGCCGCCAGCAGATTGCGAAGAAGCTGGGCGAGGAAGCGGTCGAGGCGCTGATCGAAGGCATCCAGGGCGACAAGCCCAAGCTGATCGCCGAAAGTGCCGACATGCTCTACCACCTGCTCACCTTGTGGGCCGCCGTCGGCGTGAAGCCCCAGTCGGTGTGGGACGAGCTCGCCCGTCGCGAAGGACTCTCCGGCATCGCCGAGAAGGCGTCACGCAAGCGGTAACGCCTGTCGTCCTGAGCGCAGCGAAGGACCTGGCGGAACGACCGAAGTACTCCCTGGCGGCGTTAGATCCTTCGGTGCGCTCCAGAGCGGGGGTTACCCGCTCGCGATGACAAGAGGCGGTAGCTCCGTCGTTTCCCACTCAATGCGGCGGCATCGGAATGAAGATCGGCGGCGTGCGGTTCGACTTGCTGCGCGCCTTGATGTCCTCGTCATTGGCGCCGTGCGGCTTCAGGTAGACATAGTAGGGCGTGCGCCGCTCGACGACGTCGTTACCCGGCTGGGCCTTCTCGCTGACCAGCAGGTCCGACTGGATGCGGACATGCATGTAGCCCGGGATCAGCTCGGCCCAATTCTGGACGTCGGGTGCGAAGAGGACGTCGAACGTGTAGCCATCCACGACCTTCACGACGCCCCAGCTCACGCCCTCGACCGGCCGTGACGGCACCTGCTGCCAGACCATGCCGGCCTGCACGTAGACGGCGACGGCGTTCAGCATGACGTAGAGCGGTCCCGCCGGGCTGACGTTCTGCAGGAACAGCGTCATGCGGTACGACTTGCCGTCGGGCTCGTAGGAAATCCCCTTCAGCTCGACATAAAGCGAGCGCGTCGCGGTGTTCTCGAGCAGCAGCCGGGCCTGCCGCGCCTCACGCAGCGCGCGCGCCTGGTAGAGGCCGACACCGGCATCGATCGCGAAGCCCGTCAGCAGCAGCATGACCAGCCCGACCAGCACCGGCGAGCGCCAGAGATCGAAGCGGCGGCCAAGTTTTACCGCCACACTGGCCGGCGCGTCGGACTTGCGCGGCGCAGCCTTGCGCAGCTCGTTCAGCAGGCCGCCCTGCGCCTGCGGAGTCTCGACCGCCGTTGCAGCCCCCAGTCGCCGCCGCAGCACGCGCACTTCGGACTGGGCGGCGCCGAGCTGGCGACGCAGATCGGCGATCAGCGCATCCTTGTCCTGCTCGGAAGACGGAACGCTCACGTGACGAGCGCGCCGTGCGCGATGTGGACGATCTGCTCGGCCTGTTCCGCCAGCGCCAGATTGTGCGTGACCAGGATGAGGGTCGTGCCGCGCTCGCGGTTGACCGCCAGCAGCTCGTCCATGATCTCGATCTCGGTCTGCTCGTCGAGGTCCGACGTCGGCTCGTCGGCCAGGATCAGCGCCGGCTCGTTGATCAGGGCGCGGGCGATCACCGCCCGCCGCTGCTCGCCGGCAGAAACCTCCGACGGATAGGCGTCGAGATGGTCGCCCAGCCCCATCTGGCCGAGCAGCGCCGCCGCCCGGGCATAGGTTGCGGATGATCTGGCGCCGCCGCCCAGCATCGCCGGCAACGCGACATTGTCGACCAGGCGCAGCGTGGGCAGCAGGCTCGCGAACTGGAAGACGTAGCCGATGCGCTTGTTGCGGAACGCCGCCAGCGCGTTCTCGGACAGGCTCCAGATGTCGGTGCCATCCACCGTCACCTCCCCCTGCGAGGGCCGGCTGAGACCGCCGATCATCGCCATCAGGGACGACTTGCCCGACCCCGACCGCCCGATGATCGCGGCGTAACGGCCGGCCGCGATCTCGAGGTCGATGCCGGCCACCGCCGCCACCTCGCCGCGTTCGGTGACGTAATCCTTGCCCAGGCCGCGGCAGGTGAGCATCGCCTAGCCCTCCCCGCGCACGAGATCGTAGGGATCGCGGCGGCTGGCGCGCCAGGCCGGATAGAGCGAGCCCAGGGCGCCGATGATCGAGGCCATCACGACCGCCGCGACCGCGACGATCACGATTTGCGGCCCGTCGAGCCAGACGAAGGGCACGCCGATATTCTCGAGGTAGTAGACCAGCGAACGCTCGTAGAGACGCATCACCAGGACGCCCAGCGCGACGCCCAGCACGCCGCCGGCGCCGGTGGCGATCACCGCCTCGATGACCATCATGCCCACGATCTGGCCGCGCCGGGCGCCGATCGCCTTGAGCAGGCCGAGCTCGCCACGCCGTTCGGTGACGATCGCCGAGAAGAGAACGCTGACCATCAGGGCGGTGCTGGCAAACATCAGCACCATCAGCGCGAGGATGCCGTTCAGCAGCGCCGCCAGCCCCTGGCGGATGCCGCTCATGGTCGAATCGCCGGTCACGACCTTGACGCCTTTGAGGGTCGAGAGGATGGCGAAGCGCGCCTGCAGCGGCGTGGCGCCCGGCGCCAGTTCGACGAGGAAGCCGCTCACCTTGCCCTTCTGCAGGACGGCGGGCGGACCGCCGCCATGGCCGTGCACCGAACCGGCCAGGGCTTCGAGCGTGTCGAAGGTCATGAAGACGCCGCGCTCATGCGTGCCGACACCGGTCTTTCCCAGCCTTCCATAGACCGTGTGCGGCTTGCCGAAGATCAGCAGCTCGGAGCCCAGGGGCGCGGCCCGCGCCGCCCCCAGGATGACGTCGCCCGGCCTCATGTCGCGGTTGATCTTCTCGACCAGCCAGGGTCGCACCGTGAAGTCGAGCGCGGGATCGAAGCCGATGAGATCTACCGAATCGTGATGGTTGCCGATTCCCGAGTGCTCGACCCGGGCGATCTTCTGCGGCGCGGCGCGGCTCACGCTGGCGAGGCCGGCCTTGGCAAACAGGTCCTGGTCGAGCACGAGGTCGGTGGGCTCGACGGTGAGCAGCGCCGCGGTGATGTTGGTGAGCGCGCCTTCGGGCACCGCCATCATGTCGGCGCCCAGCCGGGTGAAGCCCACCGCCATGCTGCTGTCGATGCTGCGCATCAAGGTCGCGCCGGTAAAGACGACCCCGCTGGCCACCGCCACGGCCATGATCAGCAGGAGGCTGCGCGCCTTGCGGCGCCCGAGATTCTGCAGCGCCAGACTGGCGAGCAGCCTCAAAGCGTGCAGGAGCGCGTGTGCTTCATGTGCTCCAGCTTGGTCGGGATGATCACGCAGTCATGATGTCCGCCGTTGCTCGGCAGGATGCCGATCAGCGTGTCTGTGGACGTATCGATGACAGAGATGCCGGTCGACTGGCGCTGGAAGCCGCTGAACGGCGTCAGCACGTATTTGCCGTCGTAGGTAATGGCCGGCGTCTGCAGGTCGGGCCCGATGCCCTGGATCTCCTTCTTGATGGTCCAGGTCTTGGTATCGATCACCATGATGCCGCTATAGGCAGGCGACGGATGCAGGATGGACAGATAGAGCTTCGAGCTGTCCATCGAGAACACCATGTGGAACGGGTTCGGATACTTGCCGCGCCACAGCGGATCCTCGACATGCGCGATCTTGCGCCACTTGGTCGGATCCGGATCGCTGCAGGAGAAGATCGAGCAGTTGTTTTCCCGCAGGTTGTTCATCATCACGAGGAACTTGCCGTCGGGCGAGAAGCCGATCTCGTGTCCCGGCGAGTGGATCTTGTCGAACACGACCTGCCAGGTGTCCTTGTCGATCTGCTCGACCTTGTACTGGTCCTGCGAATCCTTGTTGAACTGCAGGAAGGCGGCCGGCTCGAAGTTCTTCTCGGGATCGAGGATGCAGATGCCGCCGCACAGGCGCACGACCGTCGCCGCCCAGCGGCCTTCGGGATGCCAGACCGTGCCGTCGGCGCCGGTCAGCGTCAGCGGCGCCTCGCCGGGCAGCGAGCCTTCCTCGACGAACAGCTCGCCCATGGGCACCATTTCCCAGTCGATCTTGTTGCCCTTGGTGCCGCGGAGATTGTAGAGGCCGGTCTTCTCGTCGGGATAGATCTTCTTGATGGTGAGCGTGCCGCCCTTGATCCAGGCCTCGCGCAGCTGAGGGACATTCGGCGTCCAGTCGAAGCGCAGCGCCGCCTTCACCTTCGAGGTGGTGCGATCGAAACAGGCGGCGATGTCTTTCTGCCCGTCGGTCACGAAGTAGGACTGGGCGTCCTTCGGATTGACGGTGACGTGCACGCCGAGGCCGAGCCCGGTCGTCTCGGACACGTTCTCGATCATCTGCATCTGCGTGCCGTCGTAGCGCACGCGATAGATGTTGGTGCCGCCCGGCACGTTCTCCGCCGTCACGTTGGTCGGGATGCCGTAGATCAGCGAGTTCTGGCCGCCCTGCGTCGAGTTCACGAATTCGAAGCCGTGCGTGGGATCGGAACTCGGGAAGGCGCAGAGATGATGGCTGATCGGATTGTAGTCGCCGTAGTTCCAGTACCAGATTGAGCCCAGCACGCGATTCGAGTTCAGATCGATCGCGTAGGTGCCGCCGCCCATCTTGGTCGGCAGCAGCGCCACCCAGTTGCCGAGGCTCTGGCCCCGGATGTCGGCGCGCGAGTCGACGACTTCGCGGGTGATCGGCGATTGCTGCGCGCCGTTGCCGGCCGCGCGGATGATTCCGTTGTCCGAAGACGAGCCGCCGTTCATCGCGCTGTAGCCCAGCACGGCGACCTCGGCGGCGGCCGCGGTGCCGACGGCGACGTTCAGCATCGTGCGCCGGCTCACCTTCGTCTTGACCTTCGGCATGGCCGCCTCTTCGCGGGCCTTGCGAGTCGCCTGCTCGTGCTTGGCGACGAGATAGGCCTGGAACTCCTCGCGGTCCTTCGCGAGGACCTCTTCGTTGCGCTTCAGGAATTCGTCGATCGAAGTCTTGGCGGGCGGCAGGTTCGATTCCGTACCATGTTCGAGCGGGGCGATGAGGGGCGGGACGGCTGCATCGGGAGAAACCGTGGCGGTCGGTGTTTCTCGGGTGGGCTCAGTCATCGGCTGCACTCCCCTCTTTGCAAGTGGGCGAAGTCTAAGCACGACTTTCTCGAAAACGCATTCGCAATTTGCAGTCGAGGTCGCTGATTTCGTCCCGCATTGCGAGTAGGCTTCGCCACGAAGGAGTTCTTCGATGGACTACGCCGTCATCATCAGCGCCATCGTGCTCGGCCTCTCCGTGCTCGCCACGGCGGCGAAGTTCCTCGACTGGTTTCTCCATTCCGACCCCAAGACGATGGTGCGCACGCTACGATGGATGGCGCTGCTTCTCGTGATCGTGGCCATTCCCCTTCTCGTGATGATGATCATGCGGGAGCAGTACGCCGGCGCGATGCTGCTGGGCGCCGCGATGATCCTCGTGCCGACGTTCCTGAAATGGCGGGCGATTCTCGTTCCACTGCGGGCTGCTTTCGCGCAGTTTCGAAGAAAGCCGCAGCCTTTTGAAATGCCGCCGGTCTGGCGGGATCCTGCGCCTCCCGATCCGCGTGCGCTGCAGCGCGCGGCCGCTCTTCTCGAAGCCTATCTCCAGCACGCCGGGCCGATTGCTTCAGCGCAACGGCACATATCTCCGCCTGCCGATCATGATGACGATGGCGGCATGTCCCGGAAAGAGGCGCTCGAGGTTCTCGGTCTTTCCGAGGGCGCCGATCTCACCAGCATCCATACCGCGCATCGTCGCCTGATGCGCGGCGCGGATCCCGATGCCGGCGGTTCGCCCTATCTCGCCGCCAGGATCGACGAGGCACGCGACATACTCGTCGGCGTCCTGCGCTCCCGAGACCGGCCTGCCGCCGCTGAAGCACCGGGCCGGCCCAGGCTACTGAAGGGTTGAGTCCCGACGCGCGGGCCGACGTCCCTTTCGAGTTCCGCCCATACGCGAAGCTTACCTATATAGGGGATGTCACCGCCTCTCCCGGAGCCTGCCATGTCCGTCGATGCCCCCATGACCGCCGCCTATGACCGCACCAACGTCTTCGCCCGCATCCTGCGCGGCGAGCTGCCCTGCAAGAAAGTGTACGAAGACGACTTCGCGCTGGCATTCCACGACATCGCACCGCTGGCGCCCGTGCATGTGCTGGTGATCCCGAAGGGCGAATATATCAGCCAGGCCGATTTCGGCGCCAAGGCACCGCCCGAGATGATCGTCGGCTTCTGGCGCGCCGTGTCGAAGGTCGCGCACGACCTCGGCCTCGATCCCGAGGGCTATCGCCTCGTGGCCAATCACGGACCCAATGGCGGCCAGCTGGTGTTTCACTTCCATGTCCATATCTTCGGCGGCCGCACCATGAGCCATGCGATGGGCAGCATGCCCAGCCCGGACAAGGCCGGTTGATCCGCCGCCGCGCCGTGCTGGCGGCCGGCGCGCTCGCGCCCGCGACCGCATGGGCGCAGCGGTCGCCGACCGAGAGCGGGTGGTACGCGAAGGGCAGGACCAAGGAGCGCCCGGTGCGCTTCGCCGGACGCGGCGACGGCGTCACCCTGGCCGGCACTTTGCTGATGCCGTTATTCAGCGAGATCCAGTACGTGCCGGGCATCGTGCTGGTCGCCGGCAGCGGACCGACCGACCGAGACGGCAACAATCCGCTGGCGCCGGAGCGCATCGACCTGCTGAAGGACATCGCCGAGCTGCTGGCGCGCAACGGCATCGCCTCGCTGCGCTACGACAAGCGCGGCATCGGCCAGTCGACGCCGCGGCCGCGCGGTTCGCTGGAAGAGCAGGAAGCCTTCTTCGCCTGGGACAATTTCGTGGGCGACGTCGAGGCTGCCCATGCCGAGCTGCTGCGCCACGACGAGATCAAGTCCTACGCCACGGCATTGCTGGGCCACAGCGAGGGCGGCTTGCTGGCGCTCGCGGCAAGCCGGTCGCTGGCCGCGAAGAAGCTGCACGCACTGGTGCTGGCCGCCACGCCAGGCCGCCGGCTCGAGGCAATCCTGCGCGCGCAGATCGCGCGTGACGCGTCGCCGGCGTTGCGCCTGCCGGCCGATCGCGCCATCGCCGCCATCCTCGAGACCGGCCGCGTGCCCAACAACCTGCCGCCCGAGCTGCAGCTCCTGTTCCCGCTCTATGCTGGCCCGTTCCTGCAGAAGCTTCTGTCCTTCGATCCCGCGTCCGTGCTCGCCGACAGCCGCACGCCCTGTCTTCTCCTGCAGGGCGGCGCCGATCGGCAGGTGGTCCCGATGGAGGACGTGCAGCCGCTGATCGACGCGCTGCGGGACCGCGGCGTGTCCGGCGAGGCCGTGGTGATCCCGCAGGTCAGCCACAATCTCAAAACCGTGACGGGTCCGCTCGATCCGGGGTTCGCCGGGCCGCTCTCGCCCGCGGTCGCCGCGGCCCTGTTGAAGTGGCTGGTCCCGGCGCTCGGCGCTTGATCGACACTCGCGGTCGGCCGATCATCGCGGCGAGAGACGGAGGCGATGACATGAGCGTGACAGTGCGGCCGGTGACCGATTCGGTCGGGGCGGAAATTCTCGGCGTCGATCTGCGCAACTTCAGTGAGGAGGAGTTCGCCGCGATCGAGCGCGCCTGGTACGCGCATTCGATGATCCTGTTGCGCGGGCAGCAGCTCAGCGACGACCATCTGCTGGCCTTCAGCCGCCGCTTCGGCGAACTCGACCCGCCGCCCAACCAGGAGCGCGGCCGCATCAGCCCGCCGGGCTATCCCGACATCTATGTCGTGTCGAACGTGCTCGACACCAAGGGCGACCCGATCGGCGCGCTGGGCGACGGCGAAGCGGTCTGGCACACCGACATGAGCTATCTCGATGTGCCGCCCGACGCCTCGATGCTCTACTCGCTGGAAATCCCGCCGACCGGCGGCAACACCTGGTTCACCAGCATGCAGGCGGCGTGCGACGCCCTGCCCGCGAGCCTGCGCGCCAGGATCGAGGGCCGGCGCGTGAAGCACGACGGCACCTACAATTCCGGCGGCTTCCTCCGCAAGGGCGTGACGCCGACCGACGATCCGATGGTTGCGCCTGGCGCCTGGCATCCGGCGATCCTGCGCCACCCGGTCAACGGCCGCGCCACGCTCTATCTCGGCCGCCGCCGCAATTCCTTTGTCGAGGGCTATACGCGGGCCGAATCCGACGCGCTGCTGGAAGAGCTGTGGGCGCACGTCACCCAGCCACGCTTCATCTACCAGCATGCCTGGAAGGTGGGCGATCTCGTGATGTGGGACAATCGCTCGACCATGCATCGCCGCGATCCGTTCGACAAATCGGCGCGTCGCATCATGCATCGCACGCAGATCAAGGGGACGACGAAGCCGATCGCCTTCGCGGCCTGAACAAATGAAAAAACGGTCGGAGGAAACATGCGGCGGCAGAAGAAGTTCTATGCCTGGGGTTACGCTGACGAGGACCTGACCCAAGACGAGATCAGGCCCTGGGAGGCCGAGATCGCCCAACGCTACGGGCTCTCCGGCTTCGACGTGAAGGCCCCGCCGAAGGCCGACGAGATCGTGCTGCGCAAGAGCCGCGTCGACGTCCCCTCGGCGCTGCAGGCGATGGTGCGCACCGATCACCTGACGCGGCTCGAGCACAGCTACGGCAAGGCGGGCTTCGACACGCTGCGCATGTTCATGCGCTCGGTGCCCAACCCACCCGACGCGGTGGCTTTCCCGGAAAGCGAAGAGGACATCGTGAAGGTCCTCGACTGGTGCGACCGCATCGGCGCCAAGGCGATCCCCTATGGCGGCGGCTCGTCGGTGGTGAAGGGCATCGAGCCTTCGGCCGCGTTCGACAAGGTCGTGACGATCTCGACGCGCCACATGGACAAGGTGCTGGAGGTCGATGCGGTGAGCCAGGCCGCACGCATCCAGGGCGGCATCTACGGGCCGGCGATCGAGGACGCGCTGCGCGACACGCCGTTCACGATGCGCCACTACATGCAGGCCTATCGCTGCTCGACCCTCGGCGGCTGGATCGCCACGCGCTCGGGCGGCCATTACGCCACGCTCTACACCCACATCGACGATTTCGTGGAGAGCACGCGGGTCGTGACGCCCGAAGGCACGCTGGAGACGCGCCGCCTGCCCGGCTCAGGCGCCGGCCCCAGCCCCGACCGGATGTTCATCGGCTCCGAGGGCATTTTAGGCATCATCACCGAAGCCTGGGTGCGGCTGCGCAAGAAGCCAACCTTCCGCGCCTCCGCCAGCGTGCGCTTCCGCGACTTCCATACCGGCGCCGACGCGGTGCGCGACATCACACAGGCCGGGCTCTATCCCGCCAACTGCCGCCTGCTCGAGGCGCGCGAGGCGCTGCCCGGAATCCCGTGGAGCAACGAGGAGGCCGTGCTGGTGCTGGCCTTCGAATCGCCCGACCATCCGCTCGACGCCTGGATGAAGCGCGCGCTGGAGATCTGCGCCGCCCACGGCGGCGTCGCGGACCACAGCGACGACGACGAGAATGCGCACCGCTCGGGCGCCGCCGGCGCCTGGCGCAACAAGTTCATCCGTGCGCCGCACTATGGCGAGCATGCGGTGGCGCGCGGCATCCTCTCCTCGACCTTCGAGACCTCGATGACCTGGGAGCGCACCCGCGACTTCCACACGAAGATCACGAAGATCGCCCGGGACACGATCAAGGCGGTGACGGGCCGCGACGGCACCGTCACCTGCCGCTTCACCCACGTCTATCCCGACGGTCCCTGTCTCTATTTCACCTTCGGCGGCCTGTTCGACCCGAAGAAGGACGCGCTGGCGCAGTTCATGGAAGTCCTGTCGACCTGCACGGCGGCGACCGTGGAACATGGCGGTACGACCACACACCATCACGCCGTCGGCCGCTTCCATCGGCCGTTCTACGACAAGCAACGGCCAGAGCTGTTCGCGCGGGCGCTGCGTGGCGCCAAGCGCGAACTGGACCCCAAGGGGATGATGAACCCGGGCGTGCTGATCGATCCGTGACGGCGGGATGTCAGTGCGTCGCGACGGCCGACCGCGGCAGAAAGAAGAACATGACAAGGACGTGACGGACGAGCAGGAGCGCGCCCACGCCCACGAAGAAGAGGCCGGCGGCGACGAGGTAGTCGTCGACTTCGCCGGTGTAGATAATGGTGTTGGGGATCTTGATCAGCTCGATGCAGATCTCGGCAATCAGGCCGATGGAGAGCTGGCCGACGCCGTAGTTGTGGCACTTGTGATCGATCAGTTCCTGCCAGGCCTCGTCCGGAGTGCCCAGCAGACCGAAGATCTCACGCAGCGTCTTGCGTTCCTCGAGGAGGACGCCCCAACCGATCATGATGATGCCGATGCCGGTGACGATTTCCATCTCTTCGTGGATGTCAGGCTTCAACCACAACGACTTGGGGATTTCAGTCAATGTGATGACCATCGGGATGCAGATCAGCAAGGAAATCAGGCCAATTGCATACTGTGACAGAAGAACACGCATCAACAGACGCACCATCGCAAACTCTCTTCTTCCGGTTGCCTCGACCAGGCGCGGCCGCAGCGATGCGACCCTAGTCGATCGGCCGGGCTAGGATCAATCTCGGCCGGCGTCATCGACTCGATAATGAAGCCTCTCCTCGCTAGAACAAGACCATGATCGACTGGCTCTATTCGCTTCCCGAGGTCCTTATCCTGGCGGCCGGCGCACTCGCGATGGTCGGGGCGATCCTCGCTTTGCCGTCGCTGGTGCACCGGCTGCCCTACCTGCGGACCAGCAACGAGAACAACGACTTCGTCCTGCGCATGCAGGCCACCTTGTTCACCATGACGAGCCTGGTGCTGGCCTTCACCCTGGTCGAGGCGGAGAGCAATTTCCGCAAGGTCGACTCGCTGCTGGCGGCCGAGGCATCGCAGATCAACCGCCTCGACCGGCTTCTCAACCGCTATGGCGATGACTCGGTCGCGGAACTCCGGGTCCACCTGCTGACCTACGCGAAGGCGATCGTCGCCGATGAATGGCCGGCGATGCTGCGCGGCGAGACCAGCGACAAGGTGCGCCTCGCCTTCGCGTCCCTGTCGCGCGGCATCCTCGAGATCGAGCCGCGGTCCGCCCGTCAGACGACGATCTATTCCGAGATCCTGGGCTCCTTCGACTCGATCGCCGAGTCGCGTGACGCAAGGCTCAATGCCGTCACGGTCGCCCTGCCCGAGCGCTACTGGCAGGTCATCCTCTTCGCCGTCCTGATGCTGCTGTTCATCACCAGCACCCTGGGACGCAGCGCCTTCCGCGCCTATGTACTCTCGGCCCAGATGGCCGTGCTGGGCGCCTTCATCGGCTTCGTGTTCATCATGGACCAGCCCTTCAAGGGCCAGACCGCATTGGATTCGGACTCGCTGCGGCGGACGATCGTCCTGATGGAGAAGCGGCACCACTGAAGGTCACGCCGCGAGCATCGAGCGCGTCTGTGGGCGGCGATAGCTCAGCGCCTCGGCAATGTGCAGCCGGCGCACCGCGTCGGAGCCGTCGAGGTCGGCCAGGGTGCGCGCGACCCTGAGCGTGCGGTGCCAGGCGCGGGCGGAGAGGCCGAGGCGTTCGGCGGCGCGGGCGAGCAGCGCGCGGCCCTCGGCGTCCGGTTCGGCAATGGCAGCCAGCAGGGCGCCGTCGGTGTCGGCGTTACACCGGGGCTTCGACCAGTTGCGGACGCGATCGGCCAGCAGGCCGGCGGCCGGGTCGGCTTCGACGGCCGTCAGTTTTCCCTTGGCATCGAGTGCGGCCAGCCGCTCGCGCTGGACGGTGCGGGCCGCGGCGACGCGGGCGGCGATGTCGGCCGAGGTTTCGGCCGGCGGCGGCAGCGCGAGATCGGCGGCGGCGACGGCGGGCACATCGATGGTGAGGTCGATGCGGTCGAGCAGCGGGCCCGACAGCTTGGCCTGGTAGTCGGCACCGCAGCGCGGGCCGCGGGCGCAGGCGCGGGTCGGATCCATGAGATGGCCGCAGCGGCAGGGGTTCATCGCGGCGACGAGCTGAAAGCGTGCCGGATAGGTGACGTGCGCGTTGGCGCGCGCCACCGTCACGCGGCCGCTCTCCAGCGGCTGGCGCAGGGCTTCGAGCGTCGCCCGGTTGAACTCCGGCAGCTCGTCGAGGAACAGCACGCCGTGGTGGGCGAGCGACACCTCCCCGGGCTTGGGTCGCGCGCCACCGCCGATCAGCGCCTGCAGGGTCGCCGAATGGTGCGGGTCTCGGAAGGTGCGGCGGCGGCTGAGGCGCCCCTCGCCCAGGTCGCCGGCCAGCGAGCGCACCATCGAGGCTTCCAGCGCCTCTTCCGGGTCGAGCGGCGGCAGCAGGCCGGGCAGGCGCGCGGCCAGCATCGACTTGCCCGAGCCCGGCGGCCCGATCATCAGCAGGTTATGTCCGCCCGCCGCCGCGATTTCGAGCACGCGTTTGGCGCTCTCCTGGCCCTTGATCTCGCTGAGGTCGGGATAGGTCGCGCGGTCGTCGGCCATCAGCGCCTCGGGCGCCGGCAGGGTCTGCTGGCCGCGCAGATGGTTGATCAGCGCCAGCAGCGAAGGCGCGGCGATGATCGGCGGCCGGTCGGTCTCCGCGAGGGAGTCGAAGCCACCCCACGCGGCCTCGCCCCCGCACACCGCCGGGCAGATCACGCCGCGCCCCGCCGCCTGGGCGGCGATCGCCGCCGGCAGGACGCCCGGCACGCGGCAGAGCGAGCCGTCGAGGGCCAGTTCCCCAAGCACCACGAAGCCCTCGACGCTCTCGCGCGGCAGCACGCCCAACGCCGCCAGCAGACCCAGCGCGATCGGCAGGTCGTAGTGGCTGCCCTCCTTGGCCAGGTCGGCCGGGGAGAGGTTCACCGTGATGCGCTGCGGCGGGAGGGCCAGCCCCAGCGCCCGGAAGCAAGCCCGCACCCGCTCGCGGCTCTCGCCCACCGCCTTGTCGGCCAGCCCGACCACCGCGAAGGCGATGGTGCCGGGCGCCACCAGCACCTGCACGTCCACCGGCAGGACATCGATGCCCTGGAACGCCACCGTCCGAACCGTCGCCTGCATGTCCCGCTCCCGTCCTGTACCGGGAACAATTAAAGAACGTATATGAAAATAGTAAAGCACGCCAAGGTTGCATATTGCTCTGCGACGCTCAAGCACGCCGCCCGCCGCGACCCGTGCTAGGTTCCGGCCGCAAACGCGGGAGAGTTTCGTGACGGCCAAGCAGAAGATCGACGACCTCAATTTCACGCCGCCGGCGGCGATCACCGACCTCGCCGCCCGGGTGAAGGAGTTCATCAAGGACAAGATCATCCCCTACGAGACCGATCCGCGCTGGACGGCGCACGGGCCGACCGACGAGTTGCGGATCGAGATGAACGAGCTGGCGAAGGCCGCTGGCGTGTTCGCGCCGCAGGTGCCGAAGGAATATGGCGGCCAGGCGCTGAGCCAGGTCGGCCGCGCCCATGTCTTCGAGGCGGCGGGCTATTCGATCCTGGGGCCGACGGCCATCCATTGCGCCTCGCCCGACGAGGGCAACATCCACCTGCTCGACGTCGTGGCCCGGCCCGACCAGCGCGAGCACTTCCTGAAGCGCATGGCGACGGGCCAGATCCGCTCGATCTTCTGCATGACCGAGCCCGGCGGCGCCGGCTCCGACCCCAGCCTGATGACGACCACCGCGCGCCTCGAAGGCAACGAGTGGGTGATCAACGGCCGCAAGTGGCTGATCACCGGCGCCGAGGGCGCGGGCTGCGCCATCATCATGGCCAAGAACGAGGGCGGCCCGATGGACGGGCATGCCACCATGTTCCTGGCCGACCTGCCCGATCCCGCCATCCGCCTCGAACGCACGCTCGACACGATGGATTCGAGCTTCACCGGCGGCCATGGCGTGATCGAGATCAAGAACCTGCGCCTGCCGGCCGACGCCGTGCTGGGCGAGATCGGCAAGGGCTTCCGCTACGCCCAGGTCCGCCTCGCCCCCGCCCGCCTCAGCCACTGCATGCGCTGGCTCGGTGCGGCGATGCGCGCCCAGGACATCGCCACCGACTATGCGCGCCACCGCGTCGCCTTCGGCAAGACGCTGGGCGAGCACCAGGGCGTGTCGTTCATGCTGGCCGACAATCTGATGGACATGAACCAGGCGCGGCTGTCGATCTGGCATACCGCCTGGCTGCTCGACCAGGGCGAGCGCGCCTCGAACGAAAGCTCGATGTCCAAGGTGATCTGCTCGGAGGCCTATTTCCGCGTCGCCGACCGCTGCATGCAGATCCTGGGTGGGCTCGGCATCACCCGCGACACGGTGGTCGAGCGCTTCTTCCGCGACTCCCGCGCCTTCCGCATCTACGACGGCCCGTCCGAGGTCCATCGCTGGGCGCTGGGCGCGCGCATTGTCTCGGGGAAGATGTAGGACGGATACCATGAACGCGACGACACCGGCTGAATCCCTGGCAGCACGTCGCGACCGCGCCTTCGGCGCCGGCGCGCCCCTCTTCTACAATACGCCCCTGCACATCGTGCGGGGCGAGGGCGTCGAGCTGTTCG
>CAIYWM010000497.1 GCA_903929895.1 uncultured Alphaproteobacteria bacterium | reverse complement strand
TTCTGGGAAGCCGAGCCCGAGCACCAGGATTACCTGGAGCGCATTCCCAACGGCTACACCTGCCACTTCGTGCGGCCCGGCTGGAAGCTCCCGGTCCGTGCGAAGGTGCTTGGCGCCGCCTGAGCCCTCACCTCTCGGGCGTGGTCGTGCTGGCGGGCAGCGGCGACATCGCCTCGAAGACGCCGTCGCGGCGGACCAGCGCATGAAACAGCGCCGCCGCGACGTGCAGTAGGATCAGGGCGAAGAAGGCAAAGGCCAGCCAGCGGTGCGCGGCCCATAGCAGCGTATGCAATGTGTCGCTTTGCGGCAGGATCGGCGGAAGCCGGACGTTGCCGAATAACACGACCGGATAGTCGGCCGTCGACAGCATCGCCCAGCCCAGCAACGGCATGACGATCATCAACCCGTACAGCGCCCAGTGCGAAAGGACCGCCCCCAGCCGCATCATGGTCGGCAGGGTGGCAGGCAGAGGCGGCGCGCCCAGCACCAGACGCAGGCAGAGACGCACGAGCACCAGCAGGAAGAGCACGACGCCCAGGGTCTTGTGCGTGGCGACAAGCGGAATGTAGGACGGCGCGACCGTCGAGAGCATGCCGACGCCGATGAACAGCATCGCCACGATGCCGGCCGCCATCGTCCAGTGCAGCAGGCGCTGGGCGCCGGAGAAGCGGACGTGGGTCCCGCCGGGGTTCAACGAGTGGCTCATGGCTTGATGCTCCCGGCGGTCGCCGTGCGGGGATAGTCCTTCGCTTCCGAGGTGCGCATGTCATAGGAACGGGCATAGGCCGACGAACGCGCAGCGGGGAACGGATCGTCGGAGACGCTCATGCCGCGCGGCAGGACGGCCGGATCGAAATTGATGTCGCGGCATGGGCCGTCGGGCTCCGCCTCGACGCGCTTCACCACAAGCGTACCAACCTCTAGCGCGCGCCGGCCTGCCGGCCACGCCTTGCTGGGATCTGCCGTATTGTCGCCGGGCTCCGCGACCGTCACGACCATCGTCCAGCGCTGCGGCGCGCCAGCGACCCGGCTCGCGATCTCCTGCTCGAGATAGTTCGGCCCCTTCTTTGCGAGTTCTTCGGGCTTGATCGCCACCGGCGTCGCTGCCGGTCGCAGCGACCAGCGGACGGCGCGCGACGTTCCGCCGGCGTCCGTGAACAGGAAAGAGTTGAGACTGTTGAACGCGTCCTCCGCATAGCTCGAGGTCCAGGGCGCGGTCCCGGCCCAGCCGGCGAAGGTCGTGAACTCCGGATGGCGGCCGATGAACGCCTTCATCGCCTCGGCGCCCTTTGGCGCCGATTGAAGCAGGTCGTAGA
Source organism: uncultured Alphaproteobacteria bacterium (assembly GCA_903929895.1). Lineage (GTDB taxonomy): Bacteria > Pseudomonadota > Alphaproteobacteria > Reyranellales > Reyranellaceae > Reyranella. Next base: position 482 of record CAIYWM010000497.1, on the reverse strand, counting down.
AGGCTTGCGGCGTCGACACGGCGAAGACCGGCGCGTCGATCATCGCGCTGCGCCAGACGTCCCCGTCAGGCGTCGCGATCTGCAGCCCCATGCCGCGAACCCGCACCGTCGCATCCGCGGCGTTCGGATTGGGCGTGGCCAGGTTGAAGCGGCCGAGTACCGGCCAGGTGCCGGCTGTAAAGACCCTTGCCTTCGACAGGGAGGCACCGTTGCCGTTCGACTGGAACTCACCGGTGAAGCAGATGCCCTTGGCATGGTTGCGACGATGGCCGAGCGCAGGGCCGCCCGGCGGTGCGAGTGCCGCGACAAGCCGGGTCGGCGTCAGGCGCTCCGGCGACAGCCAGCCCGCCGTATAGGCGAAGGCCGCAGCGCTCCCCGCCACGACCAGCGCGATCACGCCCAGCGACGCGACGGGGCTGCGGGAGGGTCCGGCGGATGGTCGTGACATGGGAACACCTGGTGGTCTTCAGTTGAAGTGTGGC
>CAIYWM010000496.1 GCA_903929895.1 uncultured Alphaproteobacteria bacterium | reverse complement strand
GCCACTGGAGTGGCGCGCTCCCAGCTTTGAATTTCTCGCCTGACCATGCAGCGCCTTTATCTGCAGTTCTACGTCACCATCCTCATCGTGCTGGCGGTCTTCGTCGGCGCGGCGGTGCTGCTGTGGCGGGTGGCCGATGACGACAATCGCACGCCGCAGTATCTCGACGTCGCCGCCGAACTGACAGGGGCGCTGCTGCCGGACGCCAACGCACCTCGTCCCGAACAGCAGCGCGCGATCGAGGGGCTGCAGCGCAAGCTGCGCTTCGACATTGCGCTCTACGAGCGTGACGGCGACATGATCGCCATGGCCGGCAAGCCGCCGCCGCGCTTCGATCCCAACCGCGCGCGCACTGGCTGGCGGCGCGGGCCGGGCGGGCCGAACTTCGTGCTGCAACTGCCCGACGGACGCTGGCTGGTGGCGCGCCAGGTGCGCGAGCGACCCAACCCGATCTTCTGGATCGCCGCGGCGCTGGGCCTGGTCGCCGTCGCCGTCGCGATCGCGTCCTTCCCTGTGGTGCGCGGCCTCGGCCGGCGGCTGGAGCGGCTCAAGGCCGGCGTCGATCGGCTGGGCGGCGGCGATCTCGGCGCCCGCGTGAAGGTCGAGGGCCGCGACGAAGTGGCCGCGCTGGCCGCCAGCTTCAACCGCTCGGCCGAGCGCATCGAGGCGCTGGTGGCGGCCCATCGGCTGCTGCTGGCCAACGCCAGTCACGAGCTGCGCACGCCGCTCACGCGCATTGCCGTCGCGGCCTCGCTATTGGGCGATGCCGCCGATCCCCGGACCCGCGAATCGCTGAAACGGGACGTGGCGGAACTCGACCAGCTCATCGAGCAGATCCTGCTGGCGAGCCGGCTGGAGGCGCTGCCCACGCTGGAACGGCGGGAGCCGGTCGACCTGCTGGCGCTGGCCGCCGAGGAAGCCTCGCACTACGACGTCGAGGTCAGCGGCGAACCGGTGACCGTCTCGGGCGACCGCACCCTGCTGCGCCGGCTGGTACGCAACCTGGTCGAGAATGCGCAGCGTTACGGCGGCGGCACCCCGATCGACGTTTCCGTAACGCGCGAGGCCGGCCGTGCGGTGCTCGATGTCATCGACCACGGCCCCGGCGTGCCGGAGGCCGAACGCCAGCGCATCTTCGAGCCCTTCTACCGCCTGGCCGGCGGCGCCGAGACCGGTCGCGGCAGCGGCCTCGGCCTCGCCCTCGTGCTTGACATCGCACGCCGCCACGGCGGCGACGCGGTTTGCCTCGCGGCAGAAGGCGGCGGGAGCCGGTTTAGGGTGGAGTTACCGGCGGCATTCTAATCAGTGCGACAACGCATTCGCACCCCGGCTAGCCATGGCGGAACCCGGAGGTCCCTTATCGGATCGAGACGACAAAGAAGTGCTGGCGGCCTGCAACCCACGAAGCGAGTCGTAGATTGCGTGCCTAGACTGAGATTCCATTTGTCTGGGCGAATCTGTCGAGGCTGGCGGCCGAAAAGGAATCGATGGCAAGTCCGACAAGGAAGCGGCGAGAATCTACATTGGCGTTGGGCGGATTTGCCCGCTCGGCGTCCATCTGAGCGACGAGGGCAGGCAACGTTTGATCGTAGAAGAGGTTCTTGTCGATCGATACACGCGTGCCGGCAATCACTGCGGTATCGGTAGGAGAGCCAGACAGAGTCGTTGCCACATTAAGCAGCTCCGGAATTCAATCTAATTGACTGGGAACTTCTCATCCGATGCCAAGGACGTGCGCAAGGATGCTCGGAGTTCCTTTCCTTCACTTGCGACCCAGGAATCCTGAGAGTTCGCACAGCATTAGGTCGATATCTCGTGCTTGCAGTCTCCGACATGAAGCCTCCCCCGAGACTCAAAATCCATGGTTGAACTATGTTTCGATTGTGCACGGGAGTCAAATACACGCGCACGATTCCTGCAAAATTACTTGGCGCGACGTGGCGGACGCTTGAGGGAGCGGACGGAGAGGCACTGTCGCCGGTTTCGCGTCGCGGGCGCACAACCGCCTATGTCTGGGATGACCGGCAGCCCGGGGGCGGTCTAAGGTGCGGTGAACGACCGTTCACATGAGGAATACGGCATGGATTTCAACATTCCCGCGGACATCGCGGCCTATCTGGTCGAGCTCGACGAGTTCATCGAGCGCGAGATCCGGCCGCTGGAGCGCGAGAACGACAATATCCGCTTCTTCGACCATCGCCGCGAGCATGCGCGCACCGACTGGGACAATGACGGCCAGCCGCGGCACGAGTGGGAGGAGTTGCTGGCCG
>CAIYWM010000495.1 GCA_903929895.1 uncultured Alphaproteobacteria bacterium | reverse complement strand
CGTCGGCGCCCGGTGCTTCGCCGACGATCATGACCGGCGCGCCGGCCACGCCGTCGGCGAACACCGTGTTCTTGGCCGTCCGCTTCAGCGCGCAGCCCTCGAAGGCGCGAACGGCCTCCTCGAGTTCGGCGATGGTGGTCGCCCGGCGCGAGACCTCGCGCGCATCCTCCGCGAGTTGCGGTGATTCCAGCGGCACCGGCGCGCGCGCCACCGGCGGTGCGATGGGGGCGCGGATCGGCGTCGGCGCGGCGGGTGATGAAGCTGCAGGTCCCGTGGAGGCAGCAGGGGCAACGGCTGCAGGCGGCGGAAGCGCGAAGCGGTCGATCGCCTCCTCGCCGATCGTCTCGTCGATCCCGTGATCGACGTACCAGCGCAGCAGCGCTGCGGCGTCCTGCGCAGCGAACGCCGCCTCGATCATGCCAGGCTCTTGAGGAAGGCACCCAGGATCGGCGCCCACATCGCGGCGTCGGCATGGCTCGCCATGTGGCCCTTGTCCGATGGCATCTCGACATAGGTGAGGTCGACGCCGGCCTTGCGCATGTCGAGCGCGTGGGCGGCACAGTCGGTGAGGTCGAACAGCTTGTCGGTCTTGGAGATGACGTACAGGACCTTGGTCTGCTTGAGCTGGTCGTACTGCTTGGTGATGTCGAAACCGTCGATGGCGCGCCGCAGGGTGACCAGCGAATGGCCGTCGTAGATCTTTGCCCAGCCCTTGGCGGCGACCTTGGCCTCGGCTTCGCCCTGGCCGTAATTCAGCAGCGTCTCGTAGCGGATCTGCTCCAGCGTGCCGGCAATGCCGCCATTCTCGTAGTACCAGCCGCCGTTCCAGTTCGGATCGCCGGCGAGCCGCTTCTGCAGCGCCTCCAGGCCGCCGAGGCGGCCGGGCGCGCGCGGCGCGGTGACGGAGGCGGCGATGCCCTTCATGAAGCCGGGATAGGACGCCGCCCACTGGAACGACTGGAAGCCGCCCATGGACGGCCCGACCACGGCCACCAGGCTCTTCAGGCCGAGCGAATCGACGAGCAGCTTCTGGCTGGCCACCATGTCGCGCAGGGTGACCTCGGGAAAGGTCGGGCCGTAGGGCTTGCCGGTCCCAGGATCGATCGAATTGGGGCCGGAACTGCCGTGGGCGGAGCCCAGCGCGTTCACCGACACGACGAAATGCCGGTCGGTGTCGATGGCCTTGCCGGGCCCGATCAGCCCGTCGAACCAGCCGGCCGCGCCCTCGGTGACGCCGCGGCCCTGCTTGCCGGCGGCATTCCTGCCTGCAGCGTGATGGGACGAGGTGTAGCCGTGCACGACCAGGATCGCATTGTCCCCGGCCGGCGACAGGGCGCCGTAGGTTTCGTAGGCCAGTTCTAGGACGGGAAGGATCTTGCCACTTTCCAGCCTGAAATCCCGTGCAGAGAAGATCTTGCTCTCGATTTCGTTCAACTCAGGCACAGGAAATCCCCTTTTCAGCGGGTGGCGATCCCGCCCCCGACACGCTATCTAAATCAAAGGATTGCCGTCGGACAGGCGCGCGTCCATCGGGAAATTGGAATTGCAGGGCGACACAGCATGACGCGCGAGG
>CAIYWM010000494.1 GCA_903929895.1 uncultured Alphaproteobacteria bacterium | reverse complement strand
CTTGTCGAACATCTCCAGCCATTCCTCGGTCGGGCGATGCTTCAGGAGCTCGCCCAGCACCTGGTAGAGCTCGCTGAAATGCTTGGCGCGCTCTACGCGGTCGACGAACCTCTTCTCCTTGGCGAGATCGGGCCGCTCCGCCAGCTCGAAGAACTTGACCCAGTGGGCGTCGGTATAGGGCAGCGCGCAGATGTAGCCGCCCTTCGTCGGGAACGGATGGCGGAACTTGTTGATGATGCGGTCGTAGCCCATCGGCGCGCGCTCGGGGTTCCACGTGGCGCCGAACAGGTGCTCGGTCAGCCAGAACGAGGCCAGCGTCTCCAGCATGGGCACCTCGATCATCTGCCCCTCGCCCGTGCACTTGCGGTGGTAGAGCGCGCCCAGGACCGCGATGCAGAGATGCAGCCCGGTCGTCTTGTCGGCGATCAGGCTCGGCATGAAGCGCGGTGGCAGCCCGTCGACCCGGCTCTGCAGCGAGGCCGCGCCCGAGACACCCTGCACCAGGTCGTCGAAGGCCGGCTTGTGGCCGTAGGGCCCCTTGCGCGCATAGCCCAGGGAATAGGCGTAGATGATCGACGGGTTGATCTTCTTCAGGTCCTCGTAGCCCAGGCCCAGCCGCTCGATCGCCTGCGGCCGGCTGTTGTGAATGAAGAGATCGGCGTCCTTGATCATGTCCTTCAGCACGGCGCAGGCCGCGGGCTTCTTGAGGTCGAGGCAGATCGAGCGCTTGTTGCGGTTGGCCGCCATATAGATCGGGCCCATGGCCGGGGCGTTGCCGAGGCTGCCGCCCGAGGCACGCAGCAGGTCGCCTTCCGGCGGCTCGACCTTGATCACGTCGGCGCCCATGTCGGCCAGATGCTGCGTGGCGAACGGCCCGAGCAAGACGGCCGTCAGATCGATCACCCGCACGCCCTGCAATGGTCCCGGCATTTCCTCGTCCCCGCTATGACGTTTTGATCTTGCCGTGACCGTGCCATCGCCCCTTGCGAAATGGTAGTCCTACGGTAACACCTCGTCCCGAGGCGCTTCGCGGTGCGATGCGCGGGACATTTCTGGAAATTGGGGTCACGTGATGGCTGGAGCGCTGGACGGTCTGCTGGTGGTGAGTGTCGAGCAGGCGGTGGCCGCTCCCTATTGCGCCGCCCGGCTGGCGGATGCCGGCGCCCGTGTCATCAAGATCGAGCGGCCCGAGGGCGACTTCGCGCGCGGCTACGATGGCTATGTGCACGGCCAGTCGAGCTACTTCGTCTGGCTGAACCGCGGCAAGCAGTCCCTGACCCTCGACTTCAAGGCCAAGGACGACCTGGCTTTGATGCACCGGCTGATCGGCAAGGCCGACGTGCTGATCCAGAACCTGGCGCCGGGCGCGGCCGAACGCGCGGGATTCGGCTCCGCCGCCATGCGGGCGGCGCACAAGAAGCTGATCACCGTCGACATCTCGGGCTATGGCGACCACGGCCCCTACAAGAACCGCCGCGCCTACGACCTGCTGGTCCAGGCCGAGAGCGGACTGGCCTCGATCACCGGCACCGAACATGCGCCGGGCCGGGTCGGCATCTCGGCCACAGACATCGGCACGGGCATGTATGCCCACGCTGCCGTGCTGGAGGCGCTGATCGCCCGTGGCCGGACCGGCGAGGGCCGCGCCATCTCGGTCTCGCTCTTCTCCTCGATGGCCGAATGGATGACCGTGCCGCTGCTCGGCATGGAGTATTCCAACTACGAATGGCCGCGGCTGGGCCTCACCCATCCGTTCATCGCGCCCTACGGCGTCTACCCGACGTCCGACAAGGTGCCGGTTCTTATCTCGATCCAGAACGATCGCGAGTTCGAGCGTCTATGCCACGGCGTCATCGACCGGCCGGGCCTCGAGAAGGATCCGGACTACGCAACCGGCAAGGCGCGCAACGCGCGGCGCGACGAGACCAACGCTATCGTGGCCAAGAGCTTCGCCTCGCTGACCTTCGCCGATCTCTCGGCCCGCCTCGAAGCCGCGCAGATCGCCTGGGCGCGGGTCAGCAGCGTAAAGGACCTGACGACCCATCCTCAGCTCCGCCGCACCGGCTTCAACTCGATCGGCGGCGAGGACGTCTCGATCCCCGCCCTGGCCGCCTCCTATACCGGCGAGCCCGAGCGGCTGGGCGACGTGCCGACGCTCGGCCAGCACAGCGAGGCGATCCGCAAAGAGTTCGCCGCCTGATGTCCGACCGGCCGACGGGCCGCCTGCTCCGCGGAGCAAGGCTCGCGGCCTATGGTGCCGCCTACTTCTTCGCCGCCGGCGCCTTCATGAGCTACTGGCCGGTCTGGCTGCGCGACCGCGGGGTCAGCGACACCGAGATCGGCACGCTGTTCATGTCGCGCCAGATCGTCACCGTGATCGCCACCCTCTCCGTCGGCTGGGTCGTCCACCGCCTGGCCGGCCCGCGCGGCGTCATCGTGGCGCTGGGGATCGGCGCCATCGTGATGATGGTCGCCTACCAGTTCTCCTATTCCTTCCTGGCGATCTTCATCGTCACCATGATCTGGGGCTTCCTGTGGTCGCCGCCCATGCCACTCTATGACGGCGTGCTGGTGACGGAGACCAAGAAGCACGGGCTCGATTATGCGCGCGTGCGCATGTGGAGCTCGGTCGCCTTCATCTTCGGCACCTTCCTCGCCGGCATCGCCGTCGACCGCTACGGCCCGCCGTGGGTTCTCTATGTAGGCATGGCGAGCATCGTGCTGCTGGCGCCCTTCGCGCTGCTCCTGCCGGCCACGCCGCCGCGCGCCGCCGCCACCGGCCACGACCACGACCACGCGCCGTTTCGCGTGTCCGAGCTGCTGCGGCAGCCGCCGTTCCTCCTGTTCCTGCTGGCCTGCGGTCTCTGCCAGGCCAGCCATTCGGTGCTCTACAGTTTCGGCACCCTGACATGGCGTGGTGCCGGCATCGACGACGTCACCATCAGCGCACTGTGGGCCGAGAGCGTCGCCATCGAGATCGTGCTGATGCTGTTCGGCGGCTGGCTGCTGGCGCGGTTGGGCGTCTGCGGCCTGATCGCGCTCGGACTCACCGCCGGCCTGGTGCGCTGGACCGCCATGGCCTTCACGACCGAGCTGTGGGCGCTGGTCCTGCTGCAGGCGTTGCATTCCTGCACCTTCGCCGCCTGCCATCTCGGTGCCATGGCCTTCCTGCAGCGCGCGCTCCCGACGCACGGCGCGGCGATCGGCCAGAGCCTCTATTACGCGCTGGGCACCGGCGCCACGCAGGCCGTGGTCTACCAGTTCTCCGGCATTCTCTATTCCGACTATGGCCAGCGCGCGTTTTTAGGCATGACCGTCGTCAGCGCCCTCGGGATGTGTGCCCTGCTGCTGCTCGCCCGCACTTGGAACGGCGGGCTGCTGGTGGGCAAGGTGTCGAACTAGCCCCATCACCACAACCGAGGCTAAAGTCCTCGTTAATCGCCTCAACTCCTGCGAAACGGCTTGACCGAAAACCTTCGGCACTCCACGTTTGCGCTTGGTATGTGCAACTTATTTGATAACCACTTGTGGATGCAATCCTGGTTCATCCAGCGTGACTTTGGTGGCGACCATGACTGTAGAAGGCATCAACCTGAAACGTCGATTCACGAAGACGCGCCTGCTGCTGGTAGTACTGGTCGCGTTTGCAATCTCAGGATGGCTGACCTCAGCTGACTACATTGAAGCGCTGTGGATGCAGCTACCATTTCCTTACGATGACCTCGTAAAGCAGGCTTGGCTATTGGCCCGCGTATCGCCTCTTTTGTTGATCGTTCTGATTATGCTCCGCCTGCCCCGGGCCGCTCGAATGCGCAGGTTGCTGGCTCGCCGCAAGGAACGTCTCGAGTTCGAACTGGCCATGCCACCGCGTCTAGCTATGGCGAACCTGTCGCCTACT
>CAIYWM010000493.1 GCA_903929895.1 uncultured Alphaproteobacteria bacterium | reverse complement strand
GCTGGCCTGCCGATGGACCTGTTGCAGCGCTTTCCGCACCAGCTCTCCGGCGGCCAGAAGGCACGGGTCGGCATCGCGCGCGCCGTCGCGCCGCGCCCGCGCCTGCTGGTGCTGGACGAGCCGACGGCGGCGCTCGACGTGTCGGTACAGGCGGTGATCCTGCAACTGCTCGACCGGCTGCGGCGGGAGGACGGGATCGGCCTGCTGTTCGTCAGCCATGATCTCAACGTCGTGCGCATGCTGTGCGACGATCTCGTCGTGCTGCAGGCCGGGCAGGTCGTGGAGGCGGGACGCAGCCAGGAGGTCTTCCAGCGGCCCCGGGCGGTCTATACGCGCACCTTGCTCGACGCCGTGCCGTACTTCGAGCCGCAGCGGGCCGCCGCTCTCCAGACGGCGTGACAGCAGATGGATGTGCCAATGTCACAGCTTGCCGACCTTCCTTCCATGAGGGCAGCCGACGTCGCGTCCCTCGAGGCGCGCGTGAAGCGGGACCTCGAGATGACGGCGCATCCGCGCACCGAGTGGATGGTGCCGCGCCTCTATCAGGGCAAGCCGGCGCTCGACGTGTTGATCGTCGGCGCGGGCCAATCGGGACTGTGCATCGGCTTCGCACTGATGCGCGACCGCGTGCGCAATATCCTCCTGATCGATCGGGCGCCGGCCGGCCAGGAAGGGCCGTGGGTCACGTTCGCGCGCATGCCGACCCTGCGCAGCCCCAAGGACCAGACCGGCCCGGATCTCGGCATGCCGAGCCTGACCTTCGAGGCGTGGTACGATGCCGTCCAGGGCCCGGGCAGCTTTGCCGGCCTGCACCTCATTCCCAGCAAGGCCTGGCACGATTACCTGCAATGGTATCGCCGCGTGCTCGACATTCCCGTGCGCAACGACGTCTCCGCCACGGCAATCGCGCCCGGCCGGCTCGACGACGGCGGGAGCTGCCTGCTGGTGACCCTGTCGACGGGCGAGGTCCTGGCCGCCCGCAAGCTGGTGCTGGCGACCGGCCAGGACGGCACGGGCGAATGGTGGATGCCCGACTTCGTGCGTGCGCTGCCGCAGGATCGCCGTGCCCACTCCTGCGAGATGATCGACTTCGAGCGCCTGCGGGGACGCACGGTCGCGGTGCTGGGTGCCGGGGCCTCGGCCATGGACAATGCTGCGGTGGCGTTGGAGCACGGCGCCACGGTGCATCTTTTCTGCCGCCGCGCCGAGCCGTCGGTGGTGCAGCGCTATCGTTGGCTCACCTTCGCGGGCTTCCTCAAGCATATCGGCGAGATGCCGGACGAATGGCGTTGGCGGATCATGGGCAACATCCTCACCGCCCGGGAAGGTTTTCCGACCGACACCTACAAGCGGGTCATCGCCTTTCCCGACTTCACGATGCAGGTCGACCGGCCCTGGACCGACGCGCGCATGGACGGCGACCGCATCCGCATCGAAACGCCGCGCGGTCCGTTCCTTGCCGACTATGCGATCTGCGGCACCGGCATCCGCCAGGACGTGGCGCAACGGCCGGAACTCGCTTCGTTCGCCGACAAGATCGCGCTGTGGCGAGACCGCTACACGCCGCCGCCCGGTGAAGAGGATCCGCTGCTCGCGGCCTATCCCTATCTCGGTCCCGATTACTGCCTGCTGGAGCGCGTGCCGGGCGAGGCGCCGTGGCTCGCCGACATCCATGTCTTCGGCATCGGCGCGACCTTGAGCTTCGGCCCGTCGGGCAGCAGCATCAACGCCATGACCGCGGCCGTGCCGAAGGTGGCAGCGGGCGTGACGCGTGGCCTTTTCGCCGGCGACCTGCGGCGACACTGGGAGTCG
>CAIYWM010000492.1 GCA_903929895.1 uncultured Alphaproteobacteria bacterium | reverse complement strand
TCCAGCATCGGGCTTGCCATCGTTAGTGGCCATAACATGCTCCCCGGAGGCGGAAGCCCACTCCGCGGGATCCTGTCCGACCCATCCAACTCTCCCCCTGGGACTACTCATGGCTTTGTCGCACTCAAATGTCAGACTTGGAAGTAGACTTTAGCGAGTTGCGACGGCCGATTCGTCGTCGCGGAGGGCGATGGACGTCCGCCCGGACTCGGGTGGGCGCCGGGTCTCGCCTTCCAGCAGGAGGCGCTCGAGGGTGTCGCGAGCGCGAGAGATGCGGCTCTTGACCGTGCCGACCGATACGCCGGTATGTTCGGCGATCGTCTCATACGGCAGCCCTTCGAGGACTGCCAGAAGCAAGGCCTCGCGTTGCGTCGCTGCAAGCTTGCCGAATGCAGACATGAACTCGCGCATAACCAGGCCGCTGTCCTGATGGGGGGGATGGGAGAGCGATTCCGCAATGGCGGTGTCCACCGGCACGGTCGGACGGCGGCGGCGCAGGCCCGAAATGAATTCGTTGCGCTGAATACGAAACAGCCAGGCGGCGAGGTTGGTGCCGGGCTGGAAGCTGTTGCGACCCGTCAGCGCCTTGATCACCGTGTCGTGGACAAGGTCGTCCGCCGAGTCCCGGTCGCGCGTCAGGGACAGGGCGTAGATGCGCAGGCGGGGCAGGATCGTCTTGAGTTGTTCGTGGAAGTCCCGAGTACCGTCATCCTGCTTGGTCTGCGTGCTCATTGGCGATCTCCAGAAAGTTGCGTCCTGTGGAGAATGAATGACTGAGACCTGAATTGGTTACACACGCATTTTGGAATCCTGCAAGCCGTTGTAATGGCAGAGCAAATCGTCCACTCGACGCTATTGGAGCTTGTCTGAAAGATACTTGCGAGCTCGGGATACGCGCGCTTTCAGGGTTCCTATCGAACAACCGCAAAGCCCGGCCGCTTCCTCGTAGGAAAAGCCGCCCGCGCCGATCAGCACCAGGGCTTCTCGCGATTGCGGGTTGAGCTTCCACAGTTCCGAGGTGAGTTCCTTCAGCGCCATCGTGGCTTCGGGATTGTCCACTGCGGCCAAGGGCGTTGCGGCGTCGTTGTCGATCGTCAACGGACGGCGACGCTGCGTCCTGAGATCCGAGTAGAAGCGATTGCGCATGATGGTGAAAAGCCAGCCCTTGAGATTGGTGCCTGGTGTAAACTGGGTTTGCTTGTCGAGGGCGGCCAGAATGGTGTTCTGAACGAGATCGTCTGCCGCCTCGCGCTCACGACACATGAAACGTGCAAACGCACGCAAATCAGGCAGGAGAGCGACGATCTCTTTCTTCATCCCCTTCCATCTGGGGATGGCGGCGCAATGGTGAAAGGGAAAATCGCGACTGCAATCAAAGATGTAGCTGCATTGGTGGTGACATGGATACCCGGAATCGGTCGGCAGGGAACCCGCACGGTCGCCATGCGTTGTGATGCCGAACTTTCCATGACGAGGAGCGTATGGGACGCGCGGCAATCCTATGGTTTCTGGGGATACCGATACCGGTGTTGTTGCTGATGTGGGTATTGGGCTGGCTCCACTGAGAACGACTCAGGAGACTGGAAGTCGGAGTTGCGGACGGGTCCGTCGGAACCCGTCCGCAATCATTTTCGCAAGGGCGGACGCGGGGCAGCGTCTGCGGTCCTGCCGCTGATGAGGGTGCAATAGTGAGTTGTCTGCAGACGCACACCGCGTAGTGTAGGCGTGGAACCCGGGACAGCCTGCGGCGAGACACGATTTTGGCGTGATGAGGGAGAGCGACGTGGCTGAAGAGCAGGTAGCTTCGAAGAAGGTGTCCGAGGCGATCACGAGGACGCTGCCGTTCCTGCGTCGGTACGCTCGGGCCGTTACCGGCTCGCAGCAGCAGGGCGACGAATGGGTCCGCCTCTGCGCCGAGGTGGCGGTTCGGCAGCCGGAACTCATTGCCGAGGCCGAGGATACGAAGCTCGGCGTATTTGCGCTGTTTCACCGTCTGCGTCAGCCGTTCGGCGACATGGACGAGGCCGCGAGCGGCGGCGAAGGTGTCCGCGAACGCTTGAAGGAATCGCTTACGGAAATGGCGCCGATGCAGCGTCAGGTCCTGTTGTTGACCGTGCTGGAAGGTTTCACCGTCAGCAACGCCGCGCATATCCTGGGGATCAGCATCGATGCAGCCGAGCGCAGCCTGGAGGAAGCGCGCCGGGAGCTCCAGCGAGTCGCCTCGGTTCGCATTCTCGTCATCGAAGACGAGGCCGTCATCGCCCTCGACGTCGCCGACATCGTGCGCAACGCCGGCCACGAGGTCGTGGGCATCGCGGCGACCGAAAAGGCTGCCATCGAGCTTGCCAAGAAGCATTCACCTCATCTGGTGTTGGCCGACATCCAGCTTCGCGGCTCCGACAGCGGGATCTCGGCCGTGAACCAGATCATGAAGTCGATGTCCGTTCCGGTGATCTTCGTGACAGGCTTCCCGGAGCGTCTGTTGACGGGCAAGCAGATCGAGCCCGCCTTCGTGATCTCCAAGCCTTTCGATCCAGACCTTCTTCGTGCGGCGATCGCGCAGGCGCTCGACACTGTATCGATCTGAGACCGAGACGGGTCGTGGTGCGATGGTCGCTTCGCTCCAAGCTCGTCACGCTCGTTGCGCTGGCCTTGCTGCCCGTCGTCGGACTGGCGGCTTGGCAAGCCAAACTCCAGGAGGAGTCGGTGGTCTCGCAGCGGGCTGCCGCGCTGGGATCTCTGTCCGATCTCGCGGCCGCGCGCTATGCCGGCCTTTTCGAAGCCTCGCGGCGCCTGCTGACGGCCGCGTGCGCTGAGGAATCCGCCGAGCAGAGCGCTTCGGCCGAGCCGTCGACGGCCACCGCAGGTCGATGCGGGGGCTACCTGTCGAAGTTGCTTGCCGCCTACCCGGGTCAGTATTCAAGCGCGCTGGTGACGGACGAGCAGGGCATTGCGCGATGCGCCAGTGATCCCAAGGCCGTCGGCATATCATTCGCCGACCGAGACGTCTTCGAGAAGGCTCGGTCCGCCAGGGGCGTTGTCATCGGCGATACGATCGCGAGCCGGATTGCCCCGCATGCCATCATTCCCATTGCCGTTCCCGTGATTCGTGACGGCACGTTCCGCGGCATGTGTGCGGTGGGCGTCACGCTCAGTGCGCTGGCGCAGGTGGCCGCCCAAGGGGAAGCCTCCGGCGGTACGGCGGTGGCCGTGGTCGACCGTTCCGGGGCTGCCGTTGGGGGCGATGTGATGGTGATGCGGCGTCTACCGGTGCCGGCACGCCTGAAGGAGGCACTGACAGGCGCCCAGACCGGATTCTCGGACTTCGGTCAGGATGGTTCGCTTTACGAATTCCGGGTCCAGCCGGTTGGTGGTCATGCGCTTTTCGTCGTGGTGTCCGCACCGGTCAGCGACACCCCCCTGGCTTCTGCCGGCGCCTGGGCGGGCTTCTGCCTCGTCGTGCTGGCGTCGATCATCGTGCTGCTGGTGATCTGGTTCGGTGCAGATCGCCTATGCGTCCGGCCTCTTCGCTATATCCAGGATTTTGCCGACAAGGTCGCGCGCGGCGAAAACATCACCTTGTCGCCGCCACGGCTCTGGTCCCCCGAGATGGCCTCGGTCGGGGCGGGCGTGACGGCCATGGCGGCGGCCATCGCCAGTCGCGAGGCGGCCCTGCGCGCCAACCTGGAGCAGCGCGACCACATGCTCCGCGAGATTCATCATCGGGTTAAGAACAACCTGCAGATGATATCGAGCCTGCTGAACCTCCAGGCCGGCGAGATCAGGTCGCCGCGCATCCGTCGCTTCTTCGGCGATGCGCAGAACCGGGTTCTCACTCTGTCGATCCTGCACCGTCATCTCTACGAGCGGTCGAGCTGGTCGCTGGTCGACTTCCAGCAGTTCATCAGCGATCTCGTGCGGCAGATCTCGGTCGGACGTACGAGGGGCGGCCAGGTGACGCCGCGCTATCATATCCGTGCGCCGATCATGGCGGTCGGCCCCGACACCGCCATTCCGATTGGCCTGATCGTGACGGAGGCCGTGAGCATTGCGCTCACCCATGACTTCAGTGCGGCGGCCACACCGGAAATTCGCATCGAGACAAGCGAGCGCGGCGGGGAGGTCCAGCTCGTCATCGAAGACAATGGCGTTGCCCGGGATGACGGGGCGTCGATCCCCGACGGTAAGGGCGGCTTCGCCCTTACCCTGATCCGCGGACTTGCCATGCAGCTGGGCGGCGAGGTTACCATCGAGCGCAAGCCCGAGGGCGGCGACAGGGTCATCGTCGTCTTTCCGACGCCTGCCGCGGATGAGCCCGTGAATGCCTAGCCTCCTGCGATCGGCGCGCTCGACCGGTGTCGTCGCGGGCATCACTCTCGCCGTGCTGATCGCGACGGGTCTCATGCTGGCATGGACGCATTCCAAGTCGGCGGCGCGCCAGCAGCGCCTGGTAGTGGCCAACTACGAGACTATGGCGTTGATGCGCGAGACAGTGATCGCTGTGCAGGACGCCGAGATCGGGCTGCGCGGTTTCCTGCTGACCGGCGACGTCACAAGGCTGGAACCCTATGAGCGCGCGCGCCTCAGGATCGAATCGAGCATGCGTCAGCTCGAAGCCGCGGTATCAGGCGATCCCGACACGACCCGCCAGTTCCACGAGTTCCGCGACGTCACGACGCAGAAATTCGACCAGATGAACACCACGGTCGGGACCTACCAGCTCAACGGTCGAGACGCGGCCCTCGCGCTCGATCGGACAGGCGCAGGGCGGGCGATGCTGAGCCAGGTCAGGTTGCTCGGTGATGCGCTCGTCGAGGGACAGAGGCTGCTACTGGCGCGGCGCCTGACGGCCCTGCGATCGGAGCAGGAGCAGGCCGACAGAGCCGGCCTGCTCGTGATGGGCGGGGCATTCATCTGCCTGATCGCGGGCATCTACATCGTCGTGCATGGTGCCGGGCGCCTGGAGCGCAGCCAGCATGCTCTCGCCGGCCGGTCACGCCTTTTGCAGGCGACCCTGGAGAGCCTGCGCGACCCCATCTTCGTGATCGATGGCGAGCGCAGCGTGGTGGCGTGGAACGAGGCGTTCGCCAGGCTGGCGCAATGGGAGCCGGGCAAGCAGGCACCGCCGACGCTGGATCAGCTCCTGTCCGACCGCTCGCCTGCGACGCGGGCTCTGCTCCAGCCGCTCGGTCTCCGTGCTTCTCCCTCCAAGGGCCCCGCCGTCGTCCGGGTAGCGCATGACGGGCGGGATTACGAGATCTACCGGGGTGAAATGTCGGGCGGTGGCGCGGTCGTGCGGTGCGTCGACATCACAGAGAAGCTGCGCGACGAAGCCGCCCTTCGGCAGGGTCAGAAGATGGAGGCCACCGGCCAGCTCACCGGCGGCATGGCCCACGACTTCAACAACATCCTTCAGGTCATCCGGGCCAACCTCGACCTGCTCAAGGGCGAGGCCGACGACAATGTCGCGATGCTGTCGCGCGTGCAGAGCGCGACCGCGGCGGCGGATCGCGGCGCGCGCCTGACACAGCAGCTCCTGGCCTTTGCCCGCCGGCAACCGCTGACGCCGCAGCCCACGAATATCGCCAGGCTCGTGGGCGATCTCGCCGACCTGATGCGTCATTCGTTGGGCGAGCGCATCGCCATCGAGCTCAGGCTGGCGGACCATCCCTGGAATGCCAGGATCGATGCCGGCCAGCTCGAGAACGCCATCCTGAATCTCGCAATCAACGCTCGCGATGCCATGCCGGACGGCGGCACCGTGCGCGTCGACGTATCCAATGCGACGCTCGACCGGCGTTATGCAGCGCTGCACCCCGACGTGACGCCCGGCCCCTATGTCCTGGTCGACGTGAGCGACACCGGCATCGGCATGCCGCCCGAGGTCGCGGCGCAGGCGTTCGATCCGTTCTTTACGACCAAGGGTGACGGCAAAGGCACGGGGCTTGGCCTCAGCATGGTCTATGGCTTCGTGCGCCAGTCGAACGGCCATATCCGGATCGACAGCGCGATCGGGCAGGGGACCAGCATCAAGCTCTATCTGCCGCGCACCGAGGATCCGGTCGTCGAGGAGTCAGCTGACCCGGTCAATGCCGTGAGCGGCAGCGAGCGAATCCTCGTCGTGGAAGACAGCGAAGATGTCAGGCGCGCCGTCGTCGACATGTTGACGGGGTGGGGCTATCGCGTGGAGGCTGCGGAGGATCCCGACGTGGCGGCGGCGATCCTGGAAAGGGATTCGGCGTTCGATCTCCTGTTCACGGACATCGTGATGCCGGGCGTCATAACCGCCGTCGAGCTTGCACAGCTGGCCCAGCGCCTGAGGCCCGGCATTGCCGTGCTGCTGACCTCCGGGTTCGCCCGCGGCCTGATCCCTGACCACACGCGGTCGGGCTATCCCATGATAGCCAAGCCCTACAGCAGCGAGGCCCTTTCGACGAAGCTGCGCAGCGTTCTGGCGAACCGGCGGCCCATACTCGCACCGCACCCAAATGCTTCAACGGACGAGTCTGCGCCGCTGGCGGCGGCGGAGGGCCGCCCGAGGCGGGTCCTGCTGGTGGAGGACGAGGTCCTGCTCCGCATGTCGACCACCGACATGCTGGAGCGGCTCGGGTGTTCGGTGGCCGGGGTCGGCAGCGGCGAGGCTGCCCTGGAACTCCTTGCCCGCGAAAGAGGCTATGACCTTCTGGTGACGGACGTGGGCTTGCCGGGGATGAGTGGCGAGGAGCTCGCAGTCAAGGTGCGGGAACAGTTCCCCTCGTTGCCGGTCGTGATCGCCAGCGGCTATGGGCGCCCCGGGATACAGGGCGAGGGAATGCAATTCATCTCGAAGCCCTACTCATCAATCGACTTGCAGCAGGCCCTCGACCACAGCGTGCGAAAGGTTGCTTGAGGGCAGCGACAGACCCTTCCCCCGAATCACGCGCGACCTCTGCAACCCCACACGATTATGCGGCGTTCATCTGTCGAAGATGGGGCAATCGTGGAGGGGAACATGAAGTCGAAGCAAGTGCCCGAAACCTCGAGCATGACGCAGGATCATTCGGATCACGGACCGCTCGCCGGCGAACTGATGGATCTCTACGTCGCAATGCTGATCGTCATACCGATCGCCTTCGTCCTGAAATCTCTGTGGGTGTGAAGGCTGTGCGGGCTCTGAGCGATGCGCAACCTCGGGGCGGCCGCGCGCGTTAGCAGCACTCTATCAGGAGTTATTCAGATGCGTTCCATCGCCATCCTCGCGGCGTGTGTCGCCGTCGCCGTCGCTTCCGTGCCGCTCGTCGCCGGAGCCCAGATCACCAACACGACCCAGAATGACGCGCAGACCATGTGGGAGAAGGTCAAGGGCAGCTGGAGCCAGACCAAGGGCGCCGTGAAAGAGCAGTGGGGAGAACTCACCGACGACGACCTGTTGGCCATCGAGGGCCGCCGCGACCAGCTCGTGGGCAAGATCCAGACGCGCTACGGCATTTCACGGGAAGCGGCCGAGGCGCAGGTCGGCGCCTGGGAAAAGAGCCGCCTGAAGGACATGTGAGGAGCACGAAGATGAACTGTTACGTCACTTTCACGGCTGTGGCCGGCGCTCTGGCGTTCGCCACGGTAAGCCCGGCGCTTGCCCAGGTGCCGGCCCAGACGCCCGGCATGATTGGCGCCGGCGTGTCGGCCAACGGCGTCACCCAGTTCAAGGACGAGCGGACCGGCAAGGTCTGGACGCCCGAGAACGTCAGCAAGGACAATCAGACCCCGCAGCAGCAGGCGGCGATGCCGGCGACCCCTGCCGACAAGGCATTCGACCCCAATAGCCAGTCGGTCGGGATGCAGGTCGTCGTGCAACGGCCGCGGGGCAACCTGATGGGTACCGTTCCCATCACCGTTGGCCCGACGGTGCCTGCAGTGGTGATCGACAGTCCATGGCTGCAGGCCGTGCCGCAGCAGAACTGGTTGTCAGTACTGTACGTCACCAACAACAGCGGAAACGTCGTCGATCCGGTCGTCGGCTGTACCTTCACCAATGGTGGGCGTCCGGTCCAGGACACGCGCGTCGTCCTTTCCCCGGCAGGCCCCGGCGAGCGCTGGGGTGTCCCAGTCTATGGGCCGCCGGTGTCCACGTTCGTCGATCGGGTAACCTGCCGTCTTCTGTCGCCGTCGTGACGGTCGCGTCTTCCGGCCAGCGAATTGCGGGCCGGCCTTCCTGAAAGGGAAGGCCGGCCCGTTTCGTTTGGCACCAAAGAACGCTACGGTGTTGCTTCGGGATGAAGGGAAAGAATTCACATGCGTAGCATCGGGTTGGGGCGTCGGACGGCTTTGGCAGGCGGTGTCGCCCTGGCGAGCGCTTCTTTGATTCGGCCGCGCGAGGCGCGGGCGGCGAAGGGACTGACGGTCGTCCTCGAATCCGAGGTGACGATCCTCGATCCGCACGCGACAACAGCCGCGATCACCCGCACGTTCGGCACCCACGTCTTCGACACGCTCTTTGCGATGAACGACAAGGGCGAGATCAAGCCGCAGATGGTCGAGAGCTATGACAGCAGCCCCGACAAGCTGACCTGGACGTTCGTCCTGCGGGACGGGCTGAAGTGGCATGACGGCAACCCGGTGACGGCCGAGGATTGCGTGGCCTCGCTCAAGCGCTGGTCGGTGCGCGATCCCCTGGGCAAGATGCTGATGGCAGATACGGCCTCGCTGGAAGGGACGAACCCGAAAACCATCAAGTTCGTGCTGAAACAGCCATTCCCCCTGCTGCTCGAGGTCCTGGGCAAGCCCAACGCACCGCTGCCGGTGATGATGCCGGCCCGTCTTGCCGCGACCCCGGCGGACCAGCGCATTCCCGAGCCGATCGGCTCGGGGCCGTTCCGCTTCCTCAAGGATCAGTGGCGTCCCGGCAACGCGATGATTCTCGAGCGCAACGCCGCCTATGTACCTCGCAAGGAGGCGCCGGACTTCCTGACGGGCGGGAAGAACGTGAAGATCGACCAGCTCACCTTGCGCGTGATGCCGGACCAGTCGACGGGCGCGAACGCGCTGATCGCCGGCGAGATCGACTACATGCAGTACCTTCCGTTCGACATGCTGTCGGTGCTCGAAAAGGAAAAGTCCGTAAAGCTGCTCGGCCTGGGCGGCCTCCATCAGTTCCAGGGCAACTTCCGCCTCAACCACGCATCCCCGCCGTTCGACAATCCTGCGGTGCGCAAGGTGATGTGGAAGCTCGTCGACCAGAACGCGACGCTGACGGCGATCGGCGTGCCCGACAAGTACCAGACGAAGGACTGCGCTTCATTCTGGATGTGCGGCACTCCGTTCTCGACCGACGCAGGCGGCAGTGTCGCCAAGCTCGATCTTGCGGCCGCACGCGCCGAACTGAAGGCCTCCGGGTACAAGGGTGAGCCGGTGATCGTGCTCGAAGTGGCCGGGTCGATCAGCCAGACAGCCTCGCGCGTTCTCGTTCAGAACATGAAGGACGTGGGCTTCACCGTCGAGCAGCAGCCGCGCGACTGGCCCACCGTCCTGGCGCGGCGCGCCAAGAAGGATGGCTGGTCGATGTTTCCGGTCTATTCGAACGGAACGGATATGTACTCGCCGCTCACGCATTTCTACGTCGCGGCGACCTGCAACGACTTCCCCGGGTGGTCCTGCGACAACCGTATTCCCGAGTTGCTGAAGGCCTTCACGCGCGCCGGGACGCTCGAGGAGCGCAGGAAGATCGCCGCGGAGATCCAGGTGATTGCCTACGAGCTGGTACCAGCCCTCATGTGGGGGCAGTTCACCATTCCCGCCGGCTATCGTTCCGATCTCAAGGGGCTGATCCAGTCGTCATACCCGATGTTCTGGGAAGTCGATCGCTAGCCGGCAACCGGCTTTCCACTCCCGCCGTTGCCGTCCCATGGCAGGTGAACGATGACAGTGACGCACAACACCGCCGAGCAGCGATACGAGCTGCCGGTCGAGCACGGCCTGGCGATTGCCGCCTATCGCCAACAGGGCGACGCGCGAATCTTCACCCACACCGAGGTGCCCGCGGAAGACGAAGGCAAGGGTATCGGTGCGCGGATCGTGAAGGCCGCCCTGGAGGATACCCGCAAGCAGGGTTTGAGGATCGTCCCGGCCTGCAGCTTCGTCGTTGCCTATGTGCGCCGTCATCCGGAGTTCGACGACAGCACGCGCTGATCAGGGCCTCACGACCAGGAATGTCGCAAGTGTCACTGCGGCGGTGACCGCGGTTCCCCAGGCGAGATCGACGACACTCACGGCCATCGGCCAGCCCCGCAGCGTCGCGAGGTTCGTGAGGTCGTATGCCGCATAAACGCAGAAGCCGAACAATCCTCCATAGAGAAGGGCGCTCGACCAGGTCCCGGCACCCAGCGCGAGCTGCACCGGGAAGACAGCGATTCCCGCCGCGTGCACGACGTAGAACAGGATCGCGGCGCTCCAGATCGGCTTGTCCAGGAGCAGATG
>CAIYWM010000491.1 GCA_903929895.1 uncultured Alphaproteobacteria bacterium | reverse complement strand
CGCGCCCTCCTTCTTTGACGGCACGCCGACGACGATGGCCCAGTAGAGCTTCTCCGTCTCGCGGTCCCGGAACGACTCGGCCAGCCGCTTGGCCGCCTGGCCCGTCCGCGCGATCAGCAACAGGCCACTCGTGTCCTTGTCGAGCCGGTGGACCAGGCGCGGCCGCGGCTCGAAGCCGAAGCGCAGCGCATCCAGCATCCCGTCGATGTGCTTCTCCGTGCCACTGCCGCCCTGCACCGCCAGCCCCGGCGGCTTGTTCAGCACGATCACGTGATCGTCGCGATGGATCACCATGCTCTGGATCTCGGCGGCGTCGCGGTCCGAGACGGTCGACGTCGATGTCGAAGCCGCCCTGGGCTTGGGCGGCGGCGAATTCGTCACACCCGGCGGCAGACGGACCGACTGCCCCGGTTCGACCCGGTCCTTGCCCTCGGTGCGCTTGCCGTCGATCCGGACCTGGCCGGTGCGCAGGAGCTTCTGCAGCGCGCCGTGGCTCAACTCGGGAAAGTGGCGCTGGAACCAGCGGTCGAGGCGCATTCCGGCTTCGTCGTCGGTGACGGCGCGAGTCTGGACCTGGGTCTGTCGGCTACCACCGGTCGCGGGGCTTTGGCTCATGGCGCACAAACTACGGGACAAGCTACACAGGGTCCATGGAATCGGTGTCCTTCGACACGCTGACGTTCGAGCATCCGACGGCCTGCCGTCCGGCGCGAATCTCCGCGACCCTGCACATTCCCGACGACAGGCCCGGTCCGGTGCCCTGCATGGTCATCCTGACCAGCAGCGCCGGCGTCCAGCGCCACCGTGAGCACTATTATGCCGACCTGCTGAACGCCGCCGGCGCGGCGGCGCTGATTGTCGACAGTTTCAGGAGCCGCGGCGTTCGCCGCACCGTGGCCGACCAGAGCCTGGTTTCGGCGGCCCAGATGGAGGGCGACGCCTTCGCGGCCCTCGCGCTGCTCCGCGGCGACCGCCGCATTGATCCGGCGCGGATCGGCATCATGGGCGTCTCCAAGGGTGGGGTGGCGACGCTCAACGCCGCCCTCGCCGTGCGCCAGCGCTGGCGACGTGACTTCCCGCACCTGTTCGACATCCACGTCGCTCTCTGCCCCGGCGCGACCGCCCAGCATCGCGACGCCACCACGCACGGACGGCCGATGTTCCTCATGCTGGCCGCCAAGGACGACTACACGCCGGCCGAGCTGGCGATCGAATACGCCGAACGCATGCGCGCGGCTGGGAACCAGCAGATCCGGGTGAAGGTCTATGGCAGCGCCCACCATGGATGGGAATCACTGGGACCCGTCTTCGACATCAAGGACGCCGAGAACTGGTCGTGCTGCCGCAACTTCATCGAGGACGACGGACGTCACTTCGTGCCCGCGCTGGGCCGGGCGCTGGACGAGCCGGCGTTCCAGGCCTGGGCACGACGGCACTGCGTCACCCGCGGCGCCCGTGCAGGCGGCGGGACGGCCGATCTGAAGCAGCGTGCCAGCGCCGACCTGATTGCCTTCCTGGCCGTTCACGGATTCGTGCGCTGATGGACGAATCCGCCGATTCTCCATATAATTGAACTGTGAATCGATTGAATTTTTTCGCCGCTTTCCTGGCGTTCGCGCTCTCCTTTTCGGGAGCCTCCTCCTACGCTTCGGGCGTCCTGTGGACCGGATCCGGCCCTGCGACGGCACGTGCCGAGGCATTGCTGAAGGCGCTGCGCAGCTCCGGCGACCACGGGCTGGATCCCGCCTGGTACAACCTTGCCGAGGTCGAGAAGGCGATGGCGACGGGCGCCGATCCGGCCGCGGCCGAAGCCATCCTGTCAGCCGCCTTCGTCGCCTATGCCAGCGACGTCTCGACCGGCCGTGTCCGGGCCAACAGGGTCGACAAGGAAATCGACATCATCCAGCGCAAGGCCGACAAGGCCGAGCTGCTGCAGGCGGCGGCCGACGCGTCCGACTTCGCGGCTTACCTCGCCACGCTGCCGCCCAAGGGCGACTACCCGGCGCTGCAGAAGGCGCTCGCGGCCTGGCGCGAGAAGAAGACCCGCACGACCTTTACGGCCATGCCCGACGGCAGCGCGCTGAAGCCCGGCATGATCGACGCCCGCGTGCCCGTCCTACGCAAGCGCCTGGCCGAACTCGACTTCACGGTGCCGCCGGCCGGCGCGGTCACCGACCTCTACGACGAGCCGCTGGTCGGCGTGGTCAAGTCCTACCAGGAGATGAAAGGCCTGACCGTCGATGGCGTCATCGGCGCCAAGACCGTCCGGTCGCTCAACACCACGATCGACGAGCGCATCGAGCAGATCGTCGCCAACCTCGAGCGCCGCCGCTGGCTGCCGGAGGATCTCGGCAGCCGCTTCGTCTACGTGAACACCGGCGACTATTCGATGGTGTTCGTGAACGAGGGCAAGGTCGCCTTCCAGAGCCAGGTCATCGTCGGCACGCCGAAGGACCCGACGCCCGAGATTCAGTCGACCATGCGCGGCTTCCAGACCAATCCCTACTGGACGGTGCCGCCGTCGATCGCCGGCGAGGAGTACCTGCCGATGCTGCGGCGTAACCCCAACGCCCTGGCCAGCAACGGCTTCAAGATCTTCGCGAGCTGGAGCCACGACGAGGAGATCGATCCCAACACGATCGACTGGAGCTCCATCCATCCCAAGGCTTTCCCCTATCGCATCCGGCAGGATTCGGGCGCTTCGAACGCGCTGGGCTACATCTTCTTCCCGTTCAACAACAAGTACGGGATCTACATGCACGACACGGCGAGCCGCTGGCTGTTCACCGAGGGCAGCCGCAACTTCAGCCACGGCTGCATCCGCCTGCAGAACCCGCTCGACTTCGTGGAGAAGGTCTTCAACGGCAAGAACGGCTTCAGCAAGGACCGGGTCCAGCAGGTGATCCGGGACGGCCAGCAGGCCCATTACACCTTCCCCGAGCCGATCAACCTCTACGTGACCTACCGGACCGTCAGCGCCAATGCCGACGGCGTGCCGACCTTCCGCGACGATGTCTACGGCCGCGACCGCCGGGTCGTCAGAGCGATGGCCAAGCCCTGAGGTAAGCGCCGGCCGGGCTTTGCTCGGCCTAACGCTTCTTTTCCCTGAGCCTCTTCCAGTATTCGAGCCGCTTCACGATCTCGCGCTCGAAGCCGCGCTCGACGGGCTGATAGAACTCCTCCCGCGCCATGCCGTCGGGAAAGTAGTTCTGGCCGGAAAAACCATCGGCGGCATTGTGGTCGTACTCGTAACCCTTGCCGTAGCCGATCTCCTTCATGAGCTTGGTCGGCGCGTTCAGGATATGCATCGGCGGCGTCAGCGAGCCGTGTGTCTTGGCGGCGCGCTTGGCGGCACCGAAGGCGACATAGGCGGCGTTCGATTTCGGCGCGGTGCCGAGATAGATCACCGCCTGCGCGATCGCCAGTTCGCCTTCGGGTGAGCCCAGCCGTTCGTAGGTCTCCCACGCCGCCAGCGTCTGGGTCAGCGCCTGCGGATCGGCCATGCCGATATCTTCGACGGCGAAGCGCACCAGGCGGCGGGCGATGTACTTGGGATCCTCGCCGCCATCGAGCATGCGGGCGAACCAGTAGAGCGCGGCATCGACGTCGGACCCGCGCAGCGACTTGTGCAGCGCGCTGATCAGGTTGTAGTGCGCCTCCTGGGCCTTGTCGTAGAGCGGCGCGCGCTTCTGCAGGAGTGTCGCCAGACGCGCCGGCGGCACAGGACCCTTGTCCTTCAGTTGCGCGAGCTGTTCGGCGAGGCCGATCATGTAACGGCCGTCGCCGTCGGCCATGGCGAACAGGGCCTGGCGACCCGTCTCGTCAACCGGCAGCGTGCGGCCGATCGCCTCCTCGACCCTCGCCAGCAGCGTCGACAGCGCCGCGTCGTCGAGACGGCGCAGGACCAGCACCTGACAGCGCGACAGGAGCGCGGCATTGAGCTCGAAGGACGGGTTTTCGGTGGTGGCGCCGATCAGCGTCACCGTGCCGTCCTCGACATAGGGCAGGAAGCCGTCCTGCTGGGCACGGTTGAAGCGATGAATCTCGTCGACGAAGAGCAAGGTGCCCTTGCCGTCCTTGCGGCGCTGACGCGCCGCCTCGAACACGCGGCGCAGGTCGGCCACGCCCGAGAACACCGCCGACAGCGGCTCGAAGTGCAGGTCCACGGCCTCGGCGAGGAGCCGGGCGATGGTTGTCTTGCCGCAGCCCGGCGGTCCCCAGAGGATCAGGGAGCCGAGCTTGCGGGCCTCGAGCATGCGGCCGAGCGGCCCCTCGGGCCCGAGCAGGTGATCCTGGCCCAGGATCTCGGCCAGCGCCTTGGGACGCAGGCGTTCGGCGAGCGGCGTCGGGGCGAGCGAGGCGAAGAGTTCAGCCGGCACGGCCCGACGCTTTCAGGGGGTCAGCGGAACTGGACGGGAAACACCACGCCGTCCCGGCCGACGTTGATGCTGTTGATGCCGCTGGCGACGCGCTTCTTGAGTTCGGCGACGTTCTTCACCTCCTGGCCGTTGACCCCCAGTATCATGTCGCCGGGACGCACGAAGCGGCCGGCATAGGCGCCGGGCTTCACTTCGACGATGATGATGCCGGGACGCCATTCGGCCAGGCCCATTTCCTCGGCGACCGCCGGCGACAGGTTGACGACCGAGGCGCCGGACAGGGGTTGCCGGCCCTCGAGCAGCGACAGGTCGCGCGGCGGATCCTCGGGTGGCGCCGCGAGCTTCAGGTCCACGACCACTTCCTTGCCGCCGCGCATGACCTTGACCGGCACGACGGTACCGGGATTGAGCGTCGACAGCCTGAACCGCAGGGCCGCCTCGTCGTCGATCGTCTGTTCGCGGATGCCGACGATCACATCGTTGCGCTTCAGACCAGCGGCCGCGCCCGGACCGCCAACGAAGACGTCCTTCACGACCAGGCCCGCCGGCCGCGTCAGGCCGAAGCCCGCAGCGAGATCGGGAGTCACGCGCTGCATGCTGACGCCCAGCCATGGCCGCACGATGCGGCCGCCCGTCGTGCCGGTCGAGATCATGCGCTCGACGATGTTGGAGGGCGTGGCGAAGCCGATGCCCACGGAGCCGCCGCTCTGCGAGTAGATCGCCGTGTTGATGCCGATCAGCCGCCCGTCGAGCGCGACCAGCGCGCCGCCCGAATTGCCCGGATTGATGGCCGCGTCGGTCTGCAGGAAGAAGTTCGAATCGTTGATGCCGCCGGCGCTGCGCGCCACCGCGGACACGATGCCGCTGGTCACGGTCTGGTTCAGGCCGAACGGATTGCCGATCGCCAGCACCACGTCGCCCACTTCGATCGAGTCGGAATCGCGCAGCTCGAGGAACGGGAACTTCTCGTCGGAGCCCTCGATACGCAGCAGCGCCAGGTCGTAGCGTTCGTCCTGCGTGATGAGCTTGGCCTCGTACTCGCGGCGGTCGGCCAGCACGACCCGGATCTCGTCGGCGCCCTTCACGACATGGGCGTTGGTGACGATCAGCCCGTCCGCGCCGACCAGCACGCCGGAACCCAGCGAATTCTGGACCCGCTCGCCACCCTGCTGGGGCACGCCGGGAAACGGGAACGGCAGACGGCGCTGCACGCGGGCGGTCGTGGTCGTGTAGATGTTGACCACGGCCGGCGACACGCGCTTGACCAGCGGCGCGAAGGAATAAGCGAGCTCGCTGCGCGAGTTCGGAAGCCCCTGCGCCAGGGCGGCCGGAGCCACGCAAGTCGCCGCACCGCATCCCACGAGAACCGCCGCCAGAACCAGCCGCCGAATCATATAGACATCTCCTTGGTCGGCCCGGATTTGCGGACTCTCATGCGGCAAATCAAGGGCGGATATCCGCTGGCATATCGATTGCAAGGCCCGGGCACAACACGCCAGCCATTGGCGTGAGAGGAAACCGGAGCGCTTCATGAAACTGACCCGCCGTACTGTCCTGGCCGCATCGGCCGCCACCCTGGGCTCCTCGCTGGCCGCCCCCGCCGTCAAGGCGAGCCCCGGCTGGCCGACCAAGCAGCCGATCAAGCTGATCGCCACCTTCCCGCCCGGCGGCACCGCCGACACGATTTCCCGCATCCTGGCGCCCAAGCTTTCGGCCGCACTCGGCACCCAGGTGGTGGTCGAGAACCGGCCCGGCGCCGGCGGAACGATCGGCTCGGACCTGGCCGCCAAGGCCGCGCCGGACGGCTATACGCTCGTGATCTCGCATGCCTCCCCGCTCGGCATCGCGCCCGGAATCTATCCCAAGCTGCCGTACAACGTGGTGACGGACTTCACCCACGTGACCCTGATCGGCCATACGCCCAACGTCCTGATCGTGCCGGGCGATTCTCCCTACAAGACGCTGGCCGACTACATCGCCGCCGCCAAGGCCAAGCCCGACGAGATCGCCTTTGGCAGCTCGGGCATCGGTTCCAACACCCACCTGATGGGCGAACTGCTGGGCAGCCTGGCGGGCGTCAAGCTGAAGCACGTCCCCTATCGCGGCTCCGCGCCGTCGCTGCAGGACATGCTGGCCGGCGCCATCCCCTCGATGTTCGACCCGATCACGACCAACGTGCCGCACATCAACTCCGGCAAGGTCCGCCTGCTGGCGGTCAGCTCGGCCAAGCGCCTCGACATGTATCCGAACGCCCCGACCTTTGCCGAGCAGGGTTTCCCCAAGCTCACGACCTCGACCTGGGTCGGAGTCTCCGGTCCCAAGGGGATGTCGCCCGACGTCGTGGCTCGGCTCTACGACGAGCTGCAGAAGGCCTACAAGGCGCCCGAGGTGGTGGAGCGCTTCAAGGAAGTGGTGCTGCTGCCCGGCGACAAGCCGATGACGCCGGCCGAGTACACGGCCTTCGTCGGCGAGTTCGCCGCCCTGTGGGCCGGCGTCAGCAAGTCGGCCGGGATCGAACTCGAACTCGGCTGATCAGTTCGCCAGCAAGCCTCGGGTTCGCGCGAAAAGACGCGTGAGCCCGAGCAGGGCGTCGATGTTCGGCGTGGGCACGCCGGTACGCTGGCCGAGTTCGTGCACGACGGTAACGATGGCGTCGAGTTCGATCGGCCTGCCGCGCTCGGCATCGACCAGCATGGAGGTCTTGAAGGCGCCGAGTTCGCGGGTGACGGCGTGGCGGGCTTCCGGGTCCTGGTCGATGCCGCAGCCGATCCGGGCGCCGACGGCCGAGGCTTCCAGCATGACAGCGGAGCAAAAGCCTCGGACCAGTGGGTCGTCGAGGATGCGATCGCCGGTGGCGCCCGTGATTGCCGACACCGGGTTCATCGTCATGTTGTCCCAGAGCTTGTACCAGATGTCGCGATGTATGCCGGGCGACGGAGTGACGTCGAAACCCGCCTTCGCGAGCAAGGCATGCAGTTGCGTCAGGCGCGCCGATCTTGACCCGTCCGGCTCCCCGATGATCAGCCCCATGCCGCTGCGATGCTGGACGATGCCGGGCTCGGTGGTGGCCGCACTGAGATGGACGACACAGCCGATCACGTGGGACCGCGGGATCGCCCGTGAGAGCGCTCCGCCGGGATCGACGCTCTCCAGCGGCTGCTCGCCCAGGCCCTCGAGCCCTTGCGAGAACCACCAGGGCACGCCGTTCATGGCGGGCAGCACGATCGTATCCGGCCTGAGCAGAGGGCCGATCTGTGCCGCGATCGTCGCCAGGGCCGGCGCCTTGACGGCAATTACCACGAGATCCTGCGGGCCGAGTTCGCGCGCGACCGACGACGCGCGAGCCTTGCCCGTGACGAGCCTGTCACCCTGCCTGAGGCGCCAGCCGTGGGCGTTCAACGCTTCGAGCGTCTCGCCGCGCGCCAGAGCGCTCACGTCGGCCCCCGTCTGTGCGGCGAGCCGCGCCCCGATCAAGCCGCCGATCGCGCCGGCGCCAACGATGCAGACCTTCATCTGGAGCTAGCCACAGCGCGAGTAGCCGCAGTTCAGGCACACGTCGCAGCCTTCCTGGTGGGTAAGGGCGGCGGCGCCGCACTGCGGGCACTGTCCCATCGAGGTGGATGAACCGCCGCCGGCCGCGGGTTCCGGAGAGCCGTCCCGGCCGTTCGCGGCGAGGCGCATGCGCTCCTCGATCGCGTCGATCAAGCGGGGTGATTCGGTGGGCGCCAAGAAGCCGATCTCGACCAGGTGGCGCTCGATCACACCGCCGATCGCAGCCAGCAGCGACGGCACGTAGCGGCCGCCCATCCACTGGCCGCCGCGCGGATCGAACACGGCCTTGAGTTCCTCGACGACGAACGAGACGTCGCCGCCGCGGCGGAACACCGCCGAGATCATGCGCGTAAGCGCCACCGTCCAGGCGTAATGCTCCATGTTCTTGGAGTTGATGAAGATCTCGAAGGGGCGACGGCGCCCGTCCTGCAACACGTCGTTGACGGTGATGTAGATGGCATGGTCGCTGCCCGGCCATTTGATCTTGTAGGTCCGGCCCGGCAGTTCCTCCGGCCGGTCGAGCGGCGGGGCGAGGTAGACCACGTCGCTGTCGCGCGGCGCCACCGCCGCGACCGGCTTCTCGCCTTCCGCCGGCTTCACCTCCAGCACCGCACCGGTCACGTCGTTGGGACGGTAGGTCGTGCAGCCCTTGCAGTTCTGCGCATAGGCCTCCTCGTAGACACCCTTGAAGGCGTCGAAGGAGATGTTTCGCGGCAGGTTGATGGTCTTGGAGATGGAACTGTCGACATAGTCCTGCGCCGCGGCCTGCATCGCCAGATGATCGGCGGGCGTGAGCGTCTGGGCATCGACGAAGATGTCCGGCGGCGGCGCCTCGTTGCCCTTCAGCTCGCGCCAGACACGGAAGGCGTAGTCGTCGACGCTCTCCTCGCGCTTGGAACCGTCCGGCTGCAGCACATGGCGCACGTAGCTGAAGGCGAAGATGGGCTCGATGCCGGAGGAGACGTTGTCGGCCAGCAGCGAGATCGTGCCGGTGGGCGCGATCGAGTTCAGCAGCGCGTTGCGGATGCCGTAGCGGCCGATCGCCGTCCGGGCCTCCTCGGGCAAGGCCTTGATCGTCTCACCCGCCAGATACTTGCCGCGCTCGTAGAGCGGGAAACTGCCCTTCTCGGCGGCAATGTCGGCCGACGCCATGTAGGACAGACGCTGCACGGCGCCCAGCCACTCGCGAGTCAGCCGCACCGCCTCGGGCGAGCCGTAGCGCACGCCGCAGAAGATCAGCGCGTCGGCGAGACCGGTCACGCCAAGCCCGATGCGCCGCTTGGCCTTGGCCTCCTTCTCCTGCTGCGGCAGCGGAAAGCGCGAGACGTCGATCACGTTGTCGAGCATGCGCACGGCGAGCGGCACCAGCCGTTCCAGCGCGTCCGCGTCGAGAGCGGCCTCGGGCGTGAAGGGCGCCTTCACCAGCGCCGCGAGATTAATGGATCCCAGCAGGCAAGCGCCGTACGGAGGAAGTGGCTGCTCGCCACAGGGGTTCGTAGCCTGGATGGTCTCGCAATAGCGCAGGTTGTTCCGCCGGTTCACGCGGTCGATGAAGATGACGCCGGGCTCGGCCACGTCGTAGGTGGCGCGCATGATGCGTTCCCACAGCGCCTTGGCCTTCACCGTCCTGAAGGTCCTGCCGCCGAATACCAGCGGCCAGTCGGCATCCTCCCCGACCGCCTTCATGAAGGCGTCGGTGACCAGCACCGAGACGTTGAACATGCGCAGCCGTTTCGGGTCGCGCTTGGCGTCGATGAAGGCCTCGATATCGGGATGGTCGCAGCGCAGGGTGGCCATCATGGCGCCGCGCCGCGAGCCTGCGCTCATGATGGTGCGGCACATCGAGTCCCACACGTCCATGAACGAGAGCGGTCCCGACGCATCGGCGCCGACGCCCACCACGGGCGCGCCCTGCGGGCGAAGACTGGAGAAATCGTGCCCGATGCCGCCGCCCTGCTGCATGGTGAGGGCCGCCTCGCGCAGGTTCTCGAAGATGCCCGACATGTCGTCGGGGATCGTGCCCATCACGAAACAGTTGAAGAGCGTGACCGTCCGTCCGGTGCCGGCGCCCGCCATCACCCGCCCGGCCGGTAGGAACTTGAATCCCGACAGCGCCTCGTGGAAACGGCCGGCCCAGAGTTCAGGATCGCGCTCCGGCGCCGCCAGCGCCCGAGCGACACGCCACCAGGTCGCATCGAGGTCGGCATCCGGACTGGCTGCCGCGCTGCCACCGGGTGCACTCTTGAAGCGATACTTCATGTCCCAGATCCGCTGGGAGACGGGAGCCCATTCCATCCTGAAAAACTAGGCCCAAGGCCCGTCGATATCAACAGATCGTTCTATTTTTGTTCGCGCTCGCGGGCTGCGGCAACGAGCCTGTTCGTCGCCCCCTCGATACTCTCGCGCAAGGTGGCCATGAACACGTCGCGACCGAGGCCCGGCGGGATCGCCGGCAGGATCTCCACGTCGATCACGCCCGGCCACTTGATGAACTTTCGGCGCCCCCAGAACAGGCCGGAATTAAGCGCCACGGGGACGACGGGCACGCCGAGCTGCCGATAGAGCGCCGCCGTCCCCACCTGATAGGGCTTCTCGTCGCCGACGGCGACGCGAGTCCCCTCGGGGAAGATCAGGATCGACCGGCCCTCGGCCAGGGTCGCCTTGGCCTGCTTCACCAGTCCGCGCAGCGCCTTCGCGCCGTCGCCGCGCTCGACGGCGATATTGCCGGCCCGCGCCATCGCCCAGCCGACGATCGGGATCAGGACCAGCTCGCGCTTCATCACGGTGGCAGCGCCGGGAAACAGGCGCGAGAAAGCCAGCGTCTCCCACGAGGACTGGTGCTTGCAGGCAAAGATGACCGGGCCCGTCGGCATGTTCTCGAGCCCGCCGACGCGATGCGTCAGACGGCAGGTGATCCGCAGCCACCACAGGCAGAAGTCGATCCACACCAGCGACCAGGCGACAACGAAGCGCCGCGGCATCAGCAGGATCGGCGAACCGGCGATGGCGAGAATCGTGGTGCCGACATACCAGCCGACATTGAAGGAGAGCGAGCGCAGCCGGAGGCCAATCATCTCAAAAGTATTCGCGAGCGACGTGTTGCTTGTATGCCAACTTGTAGTGGCCTAGTGTCGCCGCGCAAAGGACATCTGGTGGGGCATACCCCGCTCATCATGCAGCTAACCTGTTCCAATTGCGGCGCGAGATACGCCGTCGACCCCATGGCGATCGGCCCGACAGGTCGAACTGTCCAGTGCGTTCGCTGCAGCCATCGCTGGTTCCAGAAACCCGAGGCGCCGCCGGTCACCGTCCCCTCGACGGAAACACCGCCCGCGCCGGCCGTCACCGCGCCCGACATCGTCATCCGGCCCTCGGCTCCCGGTGCCGGCCTGCCCGCCCTGACCACGCCCCCTCCGCCGAAGAAGAGAAACTGGGGGACCTGGATCGCCTATGCGATCGTCCTGGTCGTGCTGCTGGGGGGCGCGGGCTATGCCTATCGCGACCAGATCAAGGCGCGGCTACCCGCCTCCTGGAGGGCCCTCCTGCATCTCGACGCCGCGCGGGCGACGCCCAACGCGCCACAAGTGGCGCAAGCGCATGTCGGGATCGACATGGCGACCACCAAGATCGATCTGATCGACGGGCGCTATGTCGTGCTGGGCGAGTTGATCAACACCGGCAGCGCGCCCGGCTCGACCCGCAGATTGAAACTCGTCTTCCGAGCGGGCGAGCAGGTCCTGGCCGAGCGCGCGATGCCGCTGGTCGAGGGGCCGATCGCGCCCGGCGCGCGCCGCAGCTTCAGCCTGCCGCTTGACGAGCCCCCCTCGGGTGCGACCAACATCGTGCCGACCGTCGACTAGCGCCCAACTGACGAGAGTTCACGTTGCCCGACCGCACCACCTCCGACCGCCCGGTCGTTTCGATCCGTTTCTCCGCCGCCGAGATCGCCTCGCGCGTCGAGGAGATGGCGACCGACCTTTCGGCCAAGCTCGCGTCCGATACGCTGGTGGTCTCCGTCCTGAAGGGCAGCTTCGTCTTCGCCGCCGACCTGATCCGCGCGCTGAGCCGTACCGGTGCCGACTGGTCAATGGATTTCCTCACCCTGTCGAGCTACGGCAGCGGCACCGAGACGAGCGGCAACGTCCGCATCGTGCGCGACATCGTCGACGACGTGCGGGACCGCGACGTGCTGCTGGTCGATGACATCCTGGAATCGGGCCTGACGCTCAGCTTCGCCAAGAAGCTGCTGGAGGAGCGTGGCGCCCGGCGCGTCTCGATCTGCACCCTGCTCGACAAGCCGGGCAAGCGGCGCACCGATCTCAAGGCCGACTTCGTGGGTTTCGAGGCGGGCGACGAATTCCTGGTTGGCTATGGCCTCGACTGGGCCCACCGCTTCCGCGGCCTGCCCTATATCGGCGTGGTCGAGAAGACCGCCGGGTAGTGCGCCCCGCTCGCGATGAGCGGGAACCTCTAGAAGGCCGTAGAAAAAGCCTTTGAGAAGCACCGCCGCGCAATATAGTTGCGCAAATGATCACCATGCCACAGGACTAAGGACCTGCGACATTCACTTCATTTGTTTCGTTTAATTCGTCTATTTCGTTTATTCGCCGTGACTTCGACTTTCTCAACGGCCTGCTAATAGGTCTTCAGCAGCCGGTCGATGTATTCGAGCTCTTCCTTCGGGCGCAGCTGGTCGCCGGCGCGGCGGCGCAGCTCGTCGAGGATTTCGCGGCTGCGCTGGCGCTCCAGTTCGAGCGGCACCTTGTCGGAGCCGGAGTCGATCGCGTCGCCATAGTTGCCGTCGGAGCGGCCCAGCGGGTCGCGGTCTTCGCTGCGGCGCTCGCGCTCCTCGATCTCGGCGATGTCCTGGTTGTT
>CAIYWM010000490.1 GCA_903929895.1 uncultured Alphaproteobacteria bacterium | reverse complement strand
ATCTTTCTTTCGGAAGCTGTCGAGCTTGACGACCTTGGAGGCCGCGTCCTCGGGCTTGCCCGCTTCGGCGGTCGCTGTCTCGCCGTCGGTCCCGGCGGTCTCGCCTTCCGGCGGGGCCGGACGTTTCTCCGGCACGGGCAGCGGGGTCGGCTCCACCGCACCTTCCGGCTTCTCGGCGGAGACCTTTTCTCCCGTGGCCTTGTCGCGGCGATCGAACTGCAGGCCGAAGCGGACCGACGGATCGACGAAGGCCGAGAGGGCGGCAAACGGGACCTTTATGCGTTCCTGCTGCTTGTTGAAGCTGACCGTCACCTCGAAATCGTCCTCGCGGATGATCAGGCCCCAGTACTGGTGCTGGAGCACGATGGTCATCTCGTCGGGATACTTGGCGCGCAGATAGTCCGGCAGTTCCACGCCGGGATCGTTGCTGCGGAAGCTGATGTAGAAATGGTGCGAGCCCGGCAGTCCCGTTTCCGCGACCTGAGTCAGCACGCGTCGAACGACGCTGCGCAGCGCATCGTCGACGAGAGCGTCGTAGTGAAAGCGATCGGTCATGGCCTGTCGGAAATTTGAGAAAGCATCGACCCGCCCTGCCGGAGAGTCAACGATGGCAATAGCCGTCAATTGGCCGGAAGGAAAGTGGGGGGCTTCTGTTGCCCGGTGCCCCCCGGACCGCGCTTACGTCCGCTGTTTAGGCGGCAGCAGCGAGTGTAACGGTGTTATCGTTAGCACTTGTGAATGGCCCGTCACGGCGGAACCATACCGAGCAAAAACCGCGTCTTTACCACGCCCGTCGATCCTGGTTCGCCCCCATCGGTTCCACCCAAGGGTGGAGAAATAGTGGTGGAGGCGCCGGGTACTGCCCCCGGGTCCGAAACGCTTATGTCACGCGGCGTTTATCGCCATAGTCGGTTGCCCGACACCCCCCATATAGGCCCTTCCATCGGCTTTTTGAAGGCGTCTGGCGCCTTCGATCCTTCCTTGCCCGCCGGAGCCGATTCCCCGCATAACGTCCGGCGAAACCAAGGACAGCGAACCGATGCCCCTCTCCAGCGACCAGCAGGCAGAAATCGACCAGGCCCGGGCCGGGGCCCAGCCGACCTTGCGTCCGGTCGCTCCGGCGCTGGAGGAAATCCTCTACCAGGCACTGCCGGTGCTCGATCACGGCTTCGTCCGCGTCGTCGACTACATGGGCGACGACGCCGCCGTGGTGCAGGCGGCGCGGGTGAGCTACGGCCGCGGCACCAAGAAGGTCAGCGAGGACCGCGGGCTCATCAACTATCTGATGCGGCACCGCCATACGACGCCGTTCGAGATGTGCGAGATCAAGTACCACGTGAAGCTGCCGATCTTCGTGGCGCGGCAGTGGATCCGCCATCGCACCGCGAACGTGAACGAATACTCCGCGCGCTACTCGATCCTCGACAACGAATTCTATCTGCCGAAGCCCGAGCACCTGGCTGCCCAGAGCGCCATGAACCGGCAGGGCCGCGACCAGGTGCTGACCGGCAAGGAAGCCGAGCGCGTCTTCGGGCTGCTGAAGCAGGACGCCGAGCTCGTCTACGAGCACTATCTCGAGATGCTGAACGAGGGTGAAGCCGGCGCGCCGCTCGATCCCGAACGCTCCGGCCTCGCGCGCGAGCTGGCGCGCATGAACCTGTCGCTCGGCTTCTATACCCAGTGGTACTGGAAGACGAACCTTCACAACCTCATGCATTTCCTCTCGCTGCGCGCCGATGCCCATGCGCAGTACGAGATCCGCGTCTATGCCGAGACGATGCTCGATACGCTGAAGCGCTGGTGCCCGATCAGCCACGATGCCTTCGTCGAATATCGCCTGGGCGGCACGCATCTCTCCAAGACCGGCCTCGCCATCGTGAAGCGCCTGCTGGCCGGCGAGAAGGTCGAGCAGAAGTCGAGTGGGCTCAGCGCCCGCGAATGGCGTGAGCTGATGGCGGCGCTCGGGCAGGAGACGTGATCCGCGATCCCGGCCGGCTCAGGCTGCTGCGCGAGCGGCCGCGCGACAACACGGCGGTCGAGGAGATGAACGAGTCGGCGTTCGGCCCCGACCGCCAGCAGAAGACGGTCTACCGGCTGCGCGAGGGCGTGAAGCCGATCCGCGAACTGTGCTTCGTGGCGATCGACCAGAAGGACAGGATGGTGGCCTCGATCCGCAACTGGCCGATCCTGATCAACGACAAGTGGCCGGCGGTCATGCTGGGCCCGCTCGCCATCTCGCCCGAACTGCGCGGCCTCGGATACGGCAAGGCGCTGATGTGGCACTCGATGGCGCAGTCGCGCATGCTGGGCCACAGCCGCATCATCCTGGTCGGCGACCCCGAGTACTACAACCAGTTCGGCTTCCGCCGCGATCTCGCGCTGAACATCCAGCTCCCCGGCTGGGTCGAGGACCGCCGCTTCCTCGCCCTCGAACTGGTCGCCGGCTCGATGATCGGCGTCCACGGCCTGATCGGCAAATGGCGCCCCGGCTGGCGGCCCAGCAAGCGGCGCAAGTAGCGACAACGCCGAGAGTCCGTGTCTGGCCACTCGGCGAGGTCCTTCGCTGCGCTTCTGTGATTGCGGTCAAGAGGAAGAGTCGTCGAACGGGCCACGCTTGCGGCTACAAGCTTCTGTACGCGGTCTGAGCCAGCAAGATGGTAAGTGCGTGGAAGGGTCCGAGCTCAGGAGCGT
>CAIYWM010000489.1 GCA_903929895.1 uncultured Alphaproteobacteria bacterium | reverse complement strand
TGGGCTGGCCATCGTTCCCCTCCTTCTCGCCGGCACGTCCGGCAGCAGCGCCAGCGAAGACCAGCCGGCCGCCTTGATGGTCGAGCTGTCACTTGCGGCGCCCACCGCCGGCCCCGCGGCCGAGGCCGATCAGCCCGAAACACTCCCCGAACCGCAGCAACCTTCCGAGCCGCCGACGCCGCCGGTCGAGCAAACCGAGGCGACACCGGAGCCCGAGCCGGAGCCACCTCCGCCGCCGCAGGAGGTCGCCGCCGTGGAACCCGAGATCAAACTCGATCTGCCCCCACCGGATGAACCGCCACCGCCGACTGCCGCCGAGATGAAGCCCGTCGCGCCGCCCAAGCCCAAGCCGCCCCAGCCCAAGCCGGCGGCGGCGCCGCGTCCGATGGCTCAGGTCGCGGTCACGAAGGCTCCCTCCCCCGACGTCGGCAATGCCAGCGTCACGCAGCAGCAGGCCGCCGCCTCCTCGTCGCTCGTCGTGTTCGAGGGAAAGCCGCGCTTCCGGATTCCGCCCACGCCGGCCGTCTATCCGCCGCGCTCCATCGAGCTCGGGCAGCAGGGCGAGGTCATGGTCCGCGTCCGCCTCGAACCCGATGGAAGCGCGGCCGAGATCACGGTCTGGCGCAGCAGCAATTTTCCCCTGCTCGACCGCGCCGCGCTCACCGCGGTGCGCGGCTGGCATTTCCTTCCGGCCCTGCGAGACGGCCGCCCGGTCGCCGCCTGGGTCGAAATCCCGGTTCGGTTTCATCTTCGTTGAAAGGACAGTCTGATGCTCTCATCCCCGAATACCGACCTTGCCGCCCGTTGGAACACCCTGCGCGGCGAGAAGCCCGCGCTGCGGATCCGCGACGCGGCGGCGACGCTCGGCGTCAGTGAAGCCGAGCTGGTGGCACTGGGCGTGGGCAAGACCGCAACCCCGCTGAAGGCCGACTGGCGCGGCATCCTGAACGACATGCAAGAGGTTGGCCGCGTGATGTGCCTGACCCGCAACGAACATTGCGTGCATGAGCGCCACGGCCGCTTCGAGGGCGTCGACGTGAAGGCACCGCACGGGATCGTGCTCGGCCCGGACATCGACCTTCGCCTGTTCCTCGGCTCGTGGAAGCACGGCTTTGCGGTGCGCGAGCCGCTGAAGCAGGGCGATCGGCTCAGCCTGCAGTTCTTCGACGGCGCCGGCGACGCGGTGCACAAAATCTACGCGACCGAAGAGACGGACCGTCCGGCTTTCGACGCGCTGATCGCGCGCTACACGGCGACACCGGACGACATGAAGATCGTTGCACGCACGGCCGACGCGATCGACCGTCCCGATTCGGAGATCGATGTCGAGGGCCTGCGCGCCGCCTGGCTCGCCATGAAGGACACGCATGAATTCTTCGGCATGCTGGGCAAATTCAAGGTCGGTCGCGTGCAGGCGCTCCGGCTGGTCGGCGAGGATCTCGCCCGCGAACTGCCGGCGCGTGCCCTGCGCGCCGCCTTCGAGGCCGCGGCCGCCGACGGCACGCCCATCATGGTCTTCGTCGGTAGCCATGGCTGCATCCAGATCCACACCGGCCCGGTGAAGCGCCTGGTCGAGGCGCACGGATGGTTCAACGTGCTCGATCCCGACTTCAACCTGCACCTGCGCGAAGGCGGCGTGGCCCGCGTCTTCTCGGTACGCAAGCCGACCGAGGATGGCATCGTCACCTCGATCGAAGCCTTCGACGCAAACAATCGCAACATCCTGCTGATGTTCGGCGCCCGCAAGCCCGGCAAGCCGGAGCTCGAGGAATGGCGCAGCATCGTGGCGAACGTCGAGAAGCAGGCGGCCTCCTGATGAAGCGCCGCACCGTCCTCGGCATGGGACTGGCCACGGCGGCTGCCGCGGCCTTTCCCGCCAATGCGCAGCAGCCGCCCCGCATCGTGTCGGTCGGCAGCTCCATCACAGAGATCGTCTACGCACTCGGCGCCGACAAGATGCTGGTCGGCGTCGACACGACCAGCCTGTACCCCGAGGCCGCGCGGAAGCTGCCACAGGTCGGCTATATGCGCGCCCTGTCGGCCGAGGGCGTGCTGTCACTGAAGCCGACCCTGATCATCGCGACCACGGCGGCCGGGCCGGCGGGCGCGCTCGACCAGCTCAAGGCGACAGGTATCGAGGTCATGATTCTGCCCGACCTCTACGACTATGACAGCGTGATCACCAAGATCGCCGCCATCGGCAAGGTGACGGGCAGGGTCGCCGAAGCCGACGAGATGATCGCCAAGGGCCGCGCGGCAATGCAGTCCCTTGCGGACAAGCTGGCAACGGTGAAGAGCCATCCACGCGTGCTGTTCCTGCTGTCGATGACCGGCGGGGCACCGCAGGCCGCGGGCCGCGACACTGCCGCTGCCGGCATCATCAAGCTGGCGGGCGGCCTCAACGCCGTCGATGGCTATTCCGGCTACCGGCCGCTGACACCGGAATCGGTCATCGCGTCCAGGGCCGACTTCGTTCTGGTGACGCGTCAGACCGTCGAGGCGATGGGGGGCAAGCAGGCCATCCTCGACCAGCCGTCGCTCAACCTTACGCCGGCCGGCAAGGCCGGCAGGATCATCGAGTTCGACACGCTGCTCCTGCTGGGCTTCGGCCCGCGCACGCCGGAGGCGGCGCGGGAGCTGGCCCTGGCGCTACATCCAGACCTCGCCCGCGCGCCGTGATAGCGCTCGCCCTGCGCCGTCCGATCCCGCTGTTCGCCCTCGCCGCCCTGGCGAGCGTGGTGGCCAGTCTCTGCATCGGCGCCTTCCCCGTCGGCTTCGGGCAGATCCTGTCGGCTGTCGGCCTTTCGAGCGCGCCGCTCGACGACACCACGGCCGCCGTTCTCTATGCGATCCGCGCGCCGCGGGTGTTTGCGGCCTTCGCCGTCGGCGCCGCGCTCGCGGCCGGAGGGGCTGCGATGCAGAGCCTGTTTCGCAACCCGCTGGCCGACCCCGGCCTGCTGGGCGTGTCGAGCGGCGCCGCCCTCGCCGCCGTGTCGACGATCGTGCTGGGCGAGAAGGCGATGCACGTCGTGCCCCCCGACCTGCGCCCCTGGTGTCTGCCGATTGCGGCCTTCCTCGGAGGGCTCGCGGCCACGGTCGTCGTCTATCGTATCGCCGCACGCGAGGGCGTGACCTTGGTCGGCACGCTGCTGCTGGCCGGCATCGCGATCAACGCGCTCACGTCGGCGGGCATCGGCATGCTGGTCTTCGTCGCCGACGACCAGCAACTGCGCACGCTCATCTTCTGGACGATGGGCGGCTTCGGTTCGGTGACCTGGGTCGCCATCGCGCCCGCCCTGCTGATCCTGCTTGTCAGCGTGCCGACCTTGCTGCCGACGGCCCACCTGCTCGACGCGCTGGCGCTCGGCGAACGCGAGGCCGGCCATGTCGGCGTCGATGTCGAGCGCCTGAAGAAGCGGCTCGTGGCGCAGGTGGCGCTCGCGGTCGGCGCCGGCGTGGCGATCTCGGGCATCGTGGGCTTCGTCGGCCTGATCGCGCCGCATATCGTCCGCCTGTTGCTCGGCCCCTCGCACCGTACCCTGCTGCCGGCCGCGGCCTTGTTCGGCGGCGCCTTCCTCGTGCTGGCCGATGCGCTGGCCCGCACCATGGTCTCGCCGGCCGAGCTGCCGATCGGCGTGCTCACGGCGCTGGTGGGCGGTCCGTTCTTCCTCTGGCTGCTGGCCAGCCGTGCCGCGCGGGGTGGGCTGTGAGACTCCTGCAGGCCATCGGCATCGAGGTGCGCGCCCGTGCCAAGTCGCTGTTGCGCGATGTCTCGCTCGACGTCGCGCCGGGCGAGTTCGTGGCGATCATCGGACCGAACGGCGCCGGAAAGAGCACCCTGCTCAATGCGCTTGCCGGCGATCGCGCCCTGTCTTCCGGCGAGATCCTGCTCGACGGACGGCCGTTGACCCACTGGAGCAAGCTGGAGCTGGCGCGCCGTCGCGCCGTGCTGCCGCAGCATTCGGCCGTGGCCTTCGACTTCACCGGCCTGCAGATCGCCATGCTGGGACTGCTGGCTTTTCGCGGCACCCTGTCTGAACGGCAGATGCAGGCGGTGGCCGAAAAGGCACTCGCCGAGACCGAGGCGCTCGCCTTCGCCGACCGGCCCTACACCGTTCTGTCAGGCGGCGAACGCCAGCGCGTCCAGCTCGCCCGCGTGCTGGCTCAATGCGACGCCGATCCCGCGGCCACGCCGTTCCTGCTGCTCGACGAGCCGATCACCGGTCTCGACCTCTCGCACCAGCATGCGGCCCTGGCCAGCGCCCGGCGCCGCGTCGATCGGGGGCTGGGCGTACTCGCCGTGCTGCACGACCTCAACATGGCGGCGCGCTATGCCGACCGCGTCGGCATCGTGGAAGATGGCCGTGTGACAAATCTGGGACCGACCCGGCAGACGCTCGACCCGGAGAGGCTCTCGGCCGTGTTCGCGACACCCATTGTGCAAATCGAGGCCGCCGGCGGAGCGGCTTTCCTCAGTCCCGGCTGATTCACCGCCGTTCGGTGTTCAATCCGACATAAACCCGCCGGATTCGAACGATGTTATGATGCTTCAGCCCGTATTCATAAATCCGGCCCCAGGCATCCATGGGCGAACGCCCCACTTTGTTGATGACGACGCGATTGGGCGTGCGCCCCTTGGGTGTACGGGGCGAACCTCTGCATGCGGTCGCCGGCCAGTTGCTGTCCGTCATACGCCGTCGTCTGGGTGACGGTCCGGCCGACCTGCTGGCCGATCCGCAGCTCCGCGAGTCGGGCGACGGCATCGACTGGTACGCGGCGCGCAGCGGCACCGTCCAGCGCCTCGGCGAACTGGATGAGAGCCAACGCACGGAAGTCCTGCGCATCGTCGAGGATCACCTCGCGTCCATCCGGTCGCTGGGCGCGCAGCTCATGGGCTCGCAGACCAGCGAAGAGGCGCGGCTGATCGGGCGCTCGCTCGAACTGTCGACGTCGCGCCCCTCCGACGATTTCGTGTTCGTGGTCGATGGACAACCGGTGATCGTCGCCTGGGGCTACGAAGCCGACGCCGCGGCAGGCCTGCAGGCCTTCCAGCTGGCGACGGTTCCCCCGGCGGCGCGGCCCGAGGCGGTGTTTGCGAGCGCCCCGGCGGCAATGCTCCCGGCCACTCGCATCGTCGGCTGGGCACCCTGGTTCAGTGCCCTGCTGTTCGGCCTGCTGCTGCTGCTTCTCCTGCTGTTGACCTCGTGGCTGCTGCGCGCCTGCGTGCCGGTCGATCCGACCGTGAACATCGCGACGCTGGAGACGCCGGCGCCACCGGCGCCCGAGGCCCCACCCGACCCGACGCCGCTGCTGAAGGCGGCGCTCGAATCGGCCGCCGATGAGGAACAGAAGCTCAAGGCCGAGCTCGCTTCGCTGCAGGCCGAGCTCAAGGACAAGCTCGAACAGTGCAAGCCGGTGGAGCCGCCCAAGCCGCCCCCCGCCCCGCCGCCCGTGGCCAAGGTCGAACCGCCGAAGCCGCCTCCGCCGGCCCCCAAACCGCAGCCGCCGCAGCAGGCGTCCGCGCCGCCCGTCAATCGGCCGCCGCCGGGCCAGCTTCCGTGCGACTGGTCGGGTGATTCCGGCGGCGAGGGCGTAACACGCAACAAGCATTATCTCGGCGACAAGCCGGGCTTCGTGGCGCTGAACTATCAGCTCTTCGTGCGGCCCGACGACATCAGGGTGATGTACCGCGGCCAGAACATTGCCGGGACCGGCGGCCCACGGAGTGGCCGCGGTGGCTTCGGGTTCGACTGGAATCCGGTCGCGGGGGATTATTCGGTCGATGTGATCGTAACGGGTGAGCAATGGGGCACGCGCTGGAACTACGCGATTTCCTGCCCCCGTGGCAGCAGACGGTGAGGAGCTGAGATGGCCGCAGGCCCGCTACTTGTCAGTGAACCGCTGCAGCGTTACCGCGCGCTCGGGCTCGCCGGCGATCCGGTCTGGCGCGCCGCGGGACAGCTGCGCGCCGCCATCGCCGCGCGTCTCTCGCGCGAACATGCCGACCTTCTGGCCGTCCCTGAGGCCGAGCCGAGCGGTCGCACGATCAACTGGTATGCACCGTTCGACGGCGACGTGAAGCGCATCGACGATCTCGGTGACGCCGAGCGCCGCGATATGCTCGACAGGGTGCACCGGCTGCACGGCGAGATCGCAGGCCTGGCGACCGAGATGGAAGCGGTGGAGCGGTCCAACGCCGAACGCAACTTCGCACGCCTGCTGCGTCAGGCGCTCACCGCGCCGGGCGAAGAGACGCTCTATGTCGTGGACGGCCGTCCGGTGATGACCTTCTGGGGCTTCACCGCCGATGCCGCCCTGCCCGGCGTGTTCCTGCCGAGCCTGCCGCCCGCCGTTGCGCCGCGCGCCGCCGCTCCGCATGTCTCGCGGCCCGAAGCCGTCATGGCCTCGGTGCCGGCCCTTGCCGCCGTCGCGGCGCCGCGCACCGTGTGGTGGCAGTGGCTGCTGCTCGGCGTCGTGTTGATGCTGATCCTGGCGCTGCTGGCCTGGCTGGTGCGACCCTACCTGCCGCGCATCGAGCCCTACATCGAGGCCGAAGCGCGCGAGCGCGCCTTGGGATTCGCCGTGCGCCAACCCATGGAACTGCAGCAGACGCGCGTCGCGACCCTGGCGCATGACAATGAGGAATTGCGCCTCGAACTGGCCCGTCTCACCGACGAGCTGTCACGCCGCGGCGGCGATTGCGCCGCCGGTGTCATCGGACCGGGCGGCGTGATCGCAGGCTCCGTCGGCGGACCGCCGATCGAGCGCGGCGCCGGCCCCGATCTCGGCGCTGCCGCAAACGATCCGGCGAAGGATCCGAACAAGCCAGAAGCCAAGGGTGGCGACGTGAAGGGACCCGACGAGCAGAACAAGGACAAGAACGCCGCCGCGCCCAACGATCCGAAGACCGCGGCCGGCAACAAGAAGGACGAGCCCAAGCCGATGGTCGTGCCACCCGAGGCCAAGCAGAAGCAGGACCTCGCCTTCCTGAAGGGCGACTGGCGCTCGCGCACTGGTCTCGCGACCGCGACCGGCGAGAAGGATCTGCGGCCGAACTACACGCTCGACGACAAGGGCAAGGGCAAGGTGTCCTTCACCCAGAAGAACGGCGCCACCTGCGAGGCGCCCGCCGAGGCGCGCTGGGACGGCACCAAGCTGGTGATCGAGGAAAAGAGCAATCCGCGCTGCAGCGACGGCAAGACCTACGCCCGCAACACCGTGAACTGCGAGATCGGCGCCGACGGTGCCGCACAGTGCAAGGGCAGCCAGCCCGGCGACCCGCGCAGCTACCAGGTGCAGATCGGTCGTTGAGACCTTACATACACATGATGATGGCCGTACCGGATTGACATGAGCGACCTCGCCCGCCTGCCGAGCTATCCCAGCCCGACGACGCTGATTGCCCGCTCCGGCATCCAGTTCCTCGACTTCGGGTTCGATCCGGTGCGCCTCAAGGTGCGCGAATGGGGCTTCCATGACGCCGCCGCCTCGAATGCGGTCGACGACTTGGTGCAACTCGATTTCGACGAGGGCCGCGGCCAGTACGAGGTGGTCGAGAATGGCCGCCGTCGCGCCGCCGATCCGAACCTGGTCATCACCGCGAAGGACGCGCTCGCACCCTTCCTCGACAAGTGGGTCCCGGTGCCGTTCCTCCAGGTACGGCCCAACAACCAGTTCCGCGAGGGCCCGGCCGACTGGGCGCGCGTGCGCGTCGTCGATCTCGAAGCGCGCTACGGTTCGGGTTATCGCGACGAGCAGGGCAATCGCTACCGCGCGGTGCTGGCCTTCGACACC
This sequence comes from uncultured Alphaproteobacteria bacterium, assembly GCA_903929895.1. Classification (GTDB taxonomy): domain Bacteria; phylum Pseudomonadota; class Alphaproteobacteria; order Reyranellales; family Reyranellaceae; genus Reyranella. Next base: position 20,809 of record CAIYWM010000489.1, on the reverse strand, counting down.
GGCCTGATCGCCGAGGCCGAGGGCCGCGCCTACCTCGCCCCCTCGCCCAAGGATGTGACCTCCGGCGCGTTGTTCGCGCTGGCGCCGCAGCAGCGCGCCAATCACTGGCTGCTGCGCCAGGGCTGGATGGTGCAGTGGCTCGACGAACTGTTCCATGAACTGCATCCGCGCGCGACCGCGGAAGAGATCGACAGCGACATCAAGCAGAAGCCGCAGGAAGCCACGGCGCGCTATCTCGCCTTCCTCGGCCTGCTCGCCGCCGCGGTGCACTTTCCGCCGGTGAAGCTGGTGGGCGATGCCGAGCGGCCCGGGCGCGGTGCGATCGAAGTGGATCTCGTGCTCGACGTCGGCAACTCGCGGACCTGCGGCCTGCTGATCGAGGCGGCGGGCGAGCTGGGCGTCAACCTGAACGATTCCTACGAGCTGGCACTGCGCGACCTCTCGCATCCCGAGGTCGTGCATACGCGCCCCTTCGAATCGCGCGTCGAGTTCGCGCAGGCCTGGTTCGGCAAGAACCACCTGTCGCGTCTCGGCGGACGTGCCGATGCCTTCGTGTGGCCCACCATGACGCGGGTCGGCCCCGAGGCAACGCGGCTGGCGGCCCGCCGGCGCGGCACCGAGGGCAATACCGGCATGTCGAGTCCCAAGCGCTACCTGTGGGACGAGGAGCCGCAGACCCGCGAATGGCGCTTCAACGTGGCCTACGCGCAGGACCAGACGGCGATGCCGGCCGCCGCCGGGCCGATGGCCCAGCTCGTGAACCAGAAGGGTGAACCGCTGCATCTGGTCGATCCGGATGCCGATTCGGCCGACCACCTGCCGGTGTTCGAGCCGCTCTATTCGCGCTCCTCGGTGATGACCTTCGTCCTCACCGAAGTACTGCTGCAGGCGCTGATGCTGATGAACTCGCCGCAGCAACGCGGTCGCCGCGCCCATGCCGAGACGCCGCGCCGCCTGCGCCGCATCGTGCTCACTTTGCCGACCGGCATGCCGCTGGCCGAACGCCTGATCTTTCGCAAGCGCGCCGAAGCGGCACGCGATCTCGTCTGGATGATGATGGGCTGGAAGCTCGACGATCCGGCGGCGCCGGCACCGCGCGTGCTCACCGACTGGGACGAGGCGAGCTGCACGCAGCTCGTCTATCTCTACACCGAAGTCGCGCGCAATTTCGGCGGTGACGCCCGCCGCTTCTTCCAGATCACGCGCAAGCCGCGCGGCAAGCCGGCGGACGATGTGCTCAACATCGCCAGCATCGACGTGGGCGGCGGCACGACCGACCTGATCATCAACTCCTATCGCCTGGAGGGCGCCGGCACCTCCGTGACGCTGTTCCCGGAACAGAAGTTCCGCGAAGGCTTCAACGTCGCGGGCGACGACATCCTGTTGCGCGTGGTGCAGGCCCATGTGCTGCCGCCGATCGAGGCCGCGTTGCGCGCCACCGGCATCGGCAATCCGGGCGACCTGATGGCCGAGCTGGTGGGTGGCGACCGCGGCGGCGAGGACGTGATCCAGCGCAATCTGCGCCAGCAGTTCGCGCTGCAGATCGCCCACCCGCTCGCGCTCGAGTTCCTGCGCGCCGCCGAGACCTACGATCCCACTTCGGGCGTGGTCGCGGCCGAGCCGCGCCCCTACGAGTCCTTCTTCCCGGGCGGCGCCAAGCCATCCGACGAAGTCGTCACCTTCGTGAACGAGGCGGCGCGCAAGCGCGGCGCCCAGAACTTCGATTTGCGCGAAGTGGTGTTCCCGGTCGACCTGCCGGGCCTCGACAAGACGGTGCGGGCCGAGATGGGCCGTGTCCTGGCGCCGCTTGCCGAGATCGTCCACGCCTACGATTGCGACGTGCTGCTGCTGTCGGGCCGGCCCTCGCGCCTGCCCGGCATCCGCGCGCTTGTCATGGAATTGCTGCCGCTGCCGCCGGAACGGGTGATCTCGCTGCACGAGTATCGCGTCGGCGCCTGGTATCCGTTCCGTGACGCGCGCCTGCGGGTCGAGGATCCCAAGACGACCGTGGCGGTCGGCGCGATGATCGCGGCGCTCGCGCAATCCCAGCTTCCGGACTTCTCCTTCCGCTCCGACCTGCTGCGTTCCAAGAGCATCGCCCGGTTCATCGGCAAGCTCGACGGCGGCGGCCGCCTGCAGAAGGAAGACCTCATCTATCGCGACGTCGATCTCGACAATCGCGAGTTCGAACTGCCGGAGGTCGCCTTCGAGTTCCGCGGGCCCATGTGGCTGGGTGCCCGACAGCTCGACCTCGTGCGCTGGCCGGCGGCGCGACTCTACGCGCTGGAGTTCGCCAAGCCGGAATATGCCGAACGCCATGCGCGCGAGACGCCGTTCAGGATCGCGCTTGCCCGCGTGAAGCCCAAGGACAAGGAGTCGGGCGACGTCGAACGTTTCCGCCTTCGCCAGGTAACCAACCGCGACGGCCGCGCCATCGCCCTCGACCGCCTGACGCTTCGCCTCCAGACACTGCCGCGCCGTGAGGGCTACTGGCTCGACACCGGCATGCTCAAGACCGGTTAAAGGGACATGGACACAGTAGATCTCAAGCTGGCCCAGGATTGCGAAGCGCTGGCCGTCGCCGCGAGCGAAGGCGTCGCCTGGCTGAAGGATGCGGCCGAGCAGTCGCCGACGGTGGCGCAGCAGGCGCCGTCGCTGGTGAGCGAGCTGCAGAAGGTCCGCAACCAGAGCCGCAAGCTCGCGCGCGCCGCCCGGCGTCGCATGTGCGTCGGCGTGTTCGGCCCGAGCCAGGCCGGCAAGTCTTACCTCGTTTCCATCCTGGCGAGCCGCGACGGCCGCCCGCTGCAGGCCCGCTTCGCCGACAAGACCTACGACTTCCTGCGCGAGATCAACCCGCCGGGCAATCGCGAGTCGACCGGCCTGGTCACGCGCTTCGGCCTCGGCCTCAGTGACGGCTCGGCCGATTTCCCGGTGAAGGTGCGTCTGCTGACGCAGACCGACATCGTGAAGATCCTGGGCAATTCCTTCCTGCTCGACTTCGATCACCAGAAGGCCGAGTTCGTGCGGCCCGACGGCGCGGCGATCCGCAAGCGCCTGTCGGAGCTGCGCCTGAAGGCGCAGCCGACGCCGGTCGGCGATCTCGAGTCCGACGACGTGCTCGACCTGATCGAGTATTTCGACACCTTCTTCGCGGGCGTCACCGCCGAGCTGCGTACCGATTTCTGGCGCGAGGCGATCGATCTCGCGCCGCGCCTGTCGGGCCAGGACCGCGTCCGGCTGTGGTCGGTGCTGTGGTACGACTTCCAGCCCTTCACCGACCTCTACCTCACGCTCTACGACGGCCTGCAGAAGCTCGGCCACGCGCCCGAGGCGCTGCTCGGCATGGATGCGCTGATCCCGCGCGAGAAGAGCATCGTCGACGTGCTGACGCTCGATCGGCTGGGCGCCGATGCCGACGACCCCTTGCTGGTCCGGCCCCGCCGGGCCGACGGCCGGTCCTCGCCCGACGCTCGCCTGCCGCGCTCGCTGGTCTGCGCGCTCACCGCCGAACTGAATGTCGCGATCGACGAGAAGCCGTGGGACTTCTTCGATCACACCGACCTGCTCGATTTTCCGGGCGCCCGCTCGCGACTGAAGCTCGCCAACCTCGACGACGTCGCCAAGTCCAAGGGTGTGGCCGAGGGCGCCAACCCGCTGCGCGAGCTGCTGCTGCGCGGCAAGGTCGCCTATCTCTTCCAGCGCTACTCGGCCGAGCGCGAGCTCAGCGCCATCCTGCTGTGCATTCCCGACGGCAATCAGGAGGTCCGCGACCTCTCCGACATGATGTCGGCGTGGATCGACCAGACGATCGGCGCCACGCCGGCGGACCGCGCCAAGCAGAAGAATGCGCTGTTCCTGGTGCTGACCAAGATGGACCGCGAGTTCGAGCAGAAGGCCGGCGAGACCGAGGAATCGCGCCGCCTGCGCTGGAGCGCGCGCCTCGGCAACTCGCTGGTCAACAACTTCCGCGGCGAGTGGCCGCTCAACTGGAACGGCAGGCCGTTCGACAACAGCTTCTGGCTGCGCAATCCAACCGTCATCGACGAGCGGCTGATGGACTATGACGGCGGCCGCGAGGTGGGCATCGCCGAATCGTTCGCCCAGCGCGCCGGCGAGCTGCGCCACCATTTCATCGAGAACGAGGATGTCCGCCGCCACTTCGCCGATCCGGCGCTCGCCTGGGACGAGGCGTTCCGCGCCAACGACGGCGGTGTGGCGCACCTGGTGAAGAGCCTGATCCCGGTCTGCGATCCCGCGATCAAACGCGCCCAGGTGCGCGGACAGCTCGAGATCCAGCTGCGCCGGCTGGTCGACCGGCTCGCCGGCTTCCACAGCGCCTCCGACGGCGACGCACGGGCCAAGAAGCGCGACCTCGTCCATACTGTCCTGCGCGGCCTCGCCAACGCCATTCAGCAGCAGCTCTTCGGCGAGCTGGTCGCCGCCCTGCAGATCGCCGACACCGCCTTGCGTGAGATCTACTTCCGCATCGCCACCGCCCGTCCCTCGGACGAGGGCCTGGGCAGGAACGGCAAGGCCGCGGCCGCCGCGGCGCAGTCGACCGGTGCCGCTGTCGATCTCGGCGCCATCTTTGCCGACGTGTTCGGCGAGGAGCCGGGCCGCACCGCGCCGCCCTCCGGCGTTCTCGAGGATCGCGCCGAGCGTTTCGCCCGCGAGGCCGCTGACTACTGGCTCGAGAGCATGCGCCGCGTCGGTGCCGACGAGAAGGCGCTGTCGCATTTCGGCGTCGACCGCCAGCATCTCGGCTGGCTGATCGACGAGCTGATCGTGGGCGCGCATCGGCTCAAGCTGATCGACCAGCTCTCTCACGAGGTGCGCGCACTGGAGAACGCCGCCAACGCCAAATGGGAGGAGATCGCCGAGCGCCAGGTCCGCACGGCCTCCTCCGCGCTCAACGGCTATGTGAGTGCGCTGGGCTTCGACAAGCTGCCGCTCGACCAACGGCCGGGCCTGCCGCCGAATGCTCCGCTGCGCCGCGTGTTCGAGCATCCGGCGATCCTGGTCGATGGGATCCCGCAGCTCAGCGAGAATCCGGCGCCGATCTACGCCGACTACTGCAAGGACTGGATGCGCGCCTTCCTGCAGCTCGCGATGGACAATGTCGGCTACGAGGGCGGGCGCGAGATCACGCCCGAGCAGAACGACCGGCTGGGCGCCATCCTGCGCACCGTGGCGGCATAGAGACTTCCGATGCCCGTTCGCGCGACCATCTCCCCGCTGCCGGAACCCGGCCACGCGCTGTTGCGCGTGAGCGAACTCGACGCCGCGCCGGACGGCCTCACGATCTCGATCCAGCGCCAGCAAGGGCCGGACACGCATCTCGCCGACGATGGCTGGCGTCGCACCGAGACCTGGCTGATGCCCGACGAGGTGCGGCGCACCGGCGAGGTTCTCGAATTCCATCTCGGTCCCGAGATCTGCGACCGGCTGGCCGGCATCGCGACCGTCCGCTTGCGCGTACGCGAGCCCGATATCGGCGTCGTGGGCACGACCGTCGTGGCCTGGCCCGCCATGCTGACCTCCGGCGCCGCCGGCGCCTCGGGCAGCTACGACGACACGGTGCGGCTGCGTCGACGGCAGTCGCCGCCTCCTCCTCCCGAACCGGAGTTGCCGCCGCCGCTCGAGATCGCGCCCGAACCGCCACCGCCGCCGCCGCCGCCTCGTCCCGACCTGCGGGCGGCGCGCGATCCGTTGGCCGACCTCCCGAAACGCTCCGGTGCGACAGGCTGGATGATCGCCGCCGTGCTGGTCCTGCTCGCGGTGGGCGGCGGCTACTACTACTGGACCAACCATCTCCATCCGCCGGAGCCCGTCGTCGCCGCCGCGCCGCCACCCACGCCGACGCCCTTGCAGCCGCCCGCCAAGTCGGTGCGCGAGACCGTGGCGGGATTCATGGCAACCAAGCCGGCACCCGACGCGATGCTGGCCAAGGCGCGGGACTTCGCCAAGGCGGGCGACATGGGCGCCGCCTTTCTGGTGTTCCGCCATGCCGCCGAACAGGGCAACGCCGCGGCCCAGGTCGAGCTGGCGTCGTTCTACGACCCGATGCTGCCGGCCAAGGGGAGCTTCCCGCACGACGGCAGCCAGGCCGCGGACTGGTACGAGCGCGCCGCGCTGACCGGCCTCGCGGAAGCCCAGCGCAAACTGGGCCTCCTGCTCGCCAAGGGCGGTGCCGGCCTGACCGCCGACGCCGCCAAGGCCAAGGTCTGGTTGCAGCAGGCCGCGGCCCAGAACGATGTCGATGCCAAGAAGGCGCTGGACGGACTGCCGAAATGAAGATGAGCCTGTTGCTGCCGGTGACGGCGGTTTTCCTTGCCGGACCTGCGCACGCCCAAACGGCGAACAAGCCTGCGAGCGCGCCTCCGCCGAGCAGCCTGACCTGTGGCGTCCTGAAAGCCGAGACCACGAAGACGGGCTCGACATCGAACTGGACCGTCTCCGGGCCCGCGGGAAGGAGCACGGAGACCGGCGTGCTGAAGAGCGGCCCGCGCTTCGACTGTCTCGACGGCGCCGTCCTGACCGTCGAGTTCACCTCGACGGCCGGTCACTCGTTCTTCGACGCCTATTTCCCCGACGGCACCAACATCGGCTACGGCCGCCAGCAGATCGACCGCCGCAACGCGCGCGTCGTCCTGCCCATCCAGGCCAAGTCCCGCATCGCCGCTCCGTATCGTGGCGCCTTCGACTATCACTGCAAGCTCAGCATGCCGGCCGATCCGATCACACCGGCCATGCGCGCGGAGTGCGCTTTCTGATCTTCCTTGTCATCAGGCACGCGACTTGCACAACTATGCGTGTCACAGGCGGGGAGATTTTCATGAAGAGCACTATTCTTGGCGGGGTGACAGCACTTGTCATGGCTGGCTCGGCCTTGATCTCCACCCAACCCGCCCTGGCACAGGGTGCGATCGACAACAGCGCGCTGGCATCGACCGCGTTCCGCGAACACAAGCGCACCTTCGGGCTGGTCTACACGCTGCCAAAGGAGGTGAACGACCTCCTCAACGTCACGATCGGCGGCCTGCTGCGCGAGAAGCTCCTGAACGCGAACCTCATCGATGAGGCTCTGCGCTTCAATATCCCGCACGTCACGGTGCTGCACATCCACAACGCCGATCCGACGACGCCGGACAAGATGCTGAAGGCCATGCCGAAGCTGCCGCCGGTCCTGAACATCACGCTCAAGACCTTCTATACGACCGAAGCGGCCAAGGGCGCCGGCCATCCCTGGTGGCTCGACCTCGGTATCGTCAAGGAAGGCGCAAGCTTCGAGGCGATGATGGCCTTCAACACGCTCGCCACGCCGGCGCTCACGCCGCTGCGTGACGGTCCGCTGCCGCGCGTCACCGGGCCGGTCTATGCGGCAATGGGCGATGCCGGCAAGGAACTGGTCCAGACGGTCGGCGTGAGCGGCATCAACACCGTGAAAGACGGCAAGGAACTGCGCCCGCACAATCCTCACAACACGCTCGTCTACTCGATGGCGAAGTTCACGCCGGAAATCCAGGCAGCTTTCAACCAGACCGCCGTCGAGTTCAACCAGATCCTGCCCGACGGCATCCCCACCGCGTTCAAGACGGTCTCGATCGTCGAGCTGGGATTCGCCGGCAACGTCCTGCGCGAAATCTATCGCCTGAGCCTCGAGGACGGCTCCGTGATCAACGTCGCGACGGGCGCCAAGGTCGCCAAGTAGCCCTTCAGGCGACCATCCTCGTCTTTATGCCGGGGCTATGCCGGCCTGCCTCCGGCCCTCTCGAATTCCTACGGGACCCTCCGCCATATCGGAGGCGTCCCGGAGGAATTTCATATGCGCGACATCCCGTCTTCCGCTCCCGACGACCCGTCAGGAGCTCTCGTCGATCAAGTCATGGCGGTGGCGCACCTGCCGCCGACGGCGAGCGTCGCCGTCATCGGTCACCACACGCTTCCGCTCCTTCTCGCTCTCATGCGTCGCGGCTGCGAATGCGTACGGAGCCTGCGTCCGGACACGGTCGCGCCGGACGGTGAAGCCGCCGACCTCGCCTGGATCGTCGACGTCGCCAGCGAAGACGAACTCTGCGAGGCGCTGCAGGCCGCGCGCCGCCGTACCGGAGCGAGCGGCCGCGTGATCGTGGAAGGCATGGAGTGCGCCTGCCGCACAGGACTTGCCGCCGTCCGCGAGCGCGCGGCCAGCGCGGGTCTCGACGTGGTTTCGTTCGATCACAGGGCGGGCCGGCTCGTCTTCAGACCAGCCGGTAGCCCACGCCCGGCTCGGTGAGAACGTGTTGCGGCGAGGCCGGATCGGTCTCGATTTTCTGGCGAAGCTGGCGGATGTAGACGCGCAGATATTGCGGATCGACAGTCTCGTCGCGCCACACTTCGCGCAGCAGGTGGCGATGCGTCAGCACCTTGCCGGCATGGATCGCGAGCTGTTCGAGGATGTCGTATTCCTTGGGCGACAGTTTCACCGCCTCGCCGTCCCGTTCGACCAGCCGGCGCACCAGGTCGACCCTCAGCGTGCCGCTGGAGAAGCCGCGGTCGGCCCCCTGCTGCTGCAGCCGGTGGCGCAGCGCGGCGCGCAGGCGGGCCATCAGCTCCTCGGCGCCGAACGGCTTGGTGACATAGTCGTCGGCCCCGGAATCGAGGGCCGCCACCTTGGCGGCTTCCTCGCCGCGTCCGGACAGGACGACGATGGGTACGGGCGCGAGTTTGCGGATGTCGGCGATCAGCTCGAGCCCGTCCCGATCCGGAAGGCCGAGGTCGAGCAAGATCAGGTCAGGCCGATGATGGCGCACCGCCTGCAGCGCCTCGGCGCCGGTGCCGGCCTCCAGGGTACGATAGTCGTGAGCCGTGAGTGTCGTGCGCAGGAGTCGTCGGATCGGCGGCTCGTCCTCGACGATCAGGATGGTGGCGCCGTCAGCCGTCATTTGAGGATACCGGAAAACTCACCACGAACTCCGTTCCGCTGCGATCCTCGCGGTTGCGCGCCGTGAGCGTACCGCCCATGGCTTCGACGAAACCGCGGGCGATGGCAAGGCCCAGTCCCGTGCCGGCCCGGCGGCGATCCCCCGACTCGGCGCGATAGAACTTCTCGAAGATGCGGTCGAGATCGGCTGCGGCGATGCCCGGCCCCTCGTCGCGCACGACAATCTCGATCCTCGATCCGGCGAGTCTGGCCTCCACCGAGAGACGGCCGCCGGGCGGGGAATACTTGGCGGCATTGTCCAGCAGGTTGAACAGGGCTTGCTCGGCCAGCACGAAGTCGAGCGGCAAGGCCGGCAACGCCGGCGGCACGATGCTGGTGACCTCGTGGCCGGCCACCAGCGGTGCGGCGCGGCGCAGCGCGGTCGATATCAGGTCGCCGACTTCGACGGCCTCGCGCTTGGGAACGATGGCGCCGGCATCGAGCCGCGTCATGTCGAGCAGGTTGCCGACGAAGCGGTCGAGCCGCTCGGCCTCGCCCTGCGCGGTCGCCAGCAGGTCCTCGCGCGCCGCCGCATCGTAGCGCTCGCCGAAGCTGCGCAGGCTGGACAGGGCGCCGATGATCGAGGCGAGCGGCGTGCGCAGGTCGTGCGACACCGAGGTGAGCATGGACGAACGCAGTCGCTCGCGCTCCGCTCCCAGCCTCGCCTGGTCGATGTCCCCGGCGAGTGTGACGCGCTCGATCGCGACGGCAGCCTGGTTGCCGACGGCCTCGAGCAGACGGCGCTCGCCGGATGAAAGTTCGTGGCCCTCCTTGGTCGGCAACACGCCGATGACGGCAATGGCGGAGCGGCTGGTGCGGATGGGCAGAAACAGCCAGCGCCCGCCGGGCAGGGTGTCGGTCCCGCGACCCGCGGGCCGGTCGGCATCCCAGGACCAGCGCGCGGCCGCGAGATCGGCGTCGCTCAGCGCGCCATCGGGCGGAAAGGCCGCCCGGGTGGTGAGTTGGCCGTCCTCCGGCATCAGCACGACGATCTCCGCCTGCAGCAGGCGAGCCAGATGCGAAACCACGATCCACAGGAGATCGTAGAGGTCGACGACGCCGGCGATCTTGCGGCTGAACGCGTAGAGCCCGGCGGTGGTCCGCGCCTCGCGACGCGCCGATTCGGTTTGCGTGCGGGTCCGGGCCGCCAGCGCGCTCGCGATGACCGCAACCACGACGAACAGGAAGAGCGCCATCACGTTGGCCGGGTCGGCGATCGTGAATTGATAGAGCGGCGGCAGAAAGAAGAAGTTGAAGCAGGCGACGCTCAGCGCCGAGACCCAGAGCGACGGCACCAGGCCATGGCGCGCGGCCGAGATGAGCACCGGCAGCACGTAGACCAGCGAGATGTTGGGCAGCACGATCAGGCGATCGATCAGCACGCCGGTCGCCGTCGCGACGGCTGTCGAGAGGATGCCTTCGAGATAGGGCCCCGGTGTCAGCGGCACATCGCGCAGCCAATCGCTCGGGCCGGCCTTCTGCTCAACCTCGGCCGAGGGCGCGACCTCGACGGCAAGACCCGAACCCGAGCGCACCAGCTCGTCGACCACCGAGCCGTGGCGCAACTCGAACCAGCGCGACCGCCGCGACTTGCCGACCACGACCCGCGTGGCGTTGCGCGAGCGCGCGAAGGCCACGATCTCCTCGACGACCGAGCGGCCGGGCACGGTCACGATCTCGGCCCCGAGCCGGGCGGCCAGGCGCTGCGCCTCGGCGAGCCGCGCATGTTCGGCTTCCGACAGCGTGGCGTGCCGGTCGGTCTCCACGTAAAGCGCGATCAGCTCGGCATCGAGTGCGTCGGCGCTGCGCTTGGCGGCGCGCACGGCATTGGCCACCCCCGGCCCGGGATCCAGGCAGACGATCACCCGCTCGCCCGCCGCCCAGGGACCGGCGATGGCATGCTCGCGCATGTAGCTGCGCATCTGCTCGTCGACGCGAAGGGCGGTGCGCCGCAGCGCCAGCTCACGCAAGGCCGTCAGGTTGCCGGGCGAGAAATAGTGGCGGAGCGCGCGTTGCGCCTGGTCGCGGACGTAGACCTTCCCTGCGGCAAGGCGGGCGATCAGGTCTGCCGACGTCAGGTCGATCAGCTCGACCTCGTCGGCGGCATCCACGACATGATCCGGCACCGTCTCGCGCACGCGGATGCGCGTGATCCGCGCCACCACGTCGTTCAGGCTCTCGATATGCTGGACGTTGAGGGTCGAATACACGTCGATGCCGGCCGCCAGCAGCTCCTCGACATCGAGGTAGCGCTTGGGATGGCGGCTGCCCTCGGCATTGGTGTGGGCCAGCTCGTCGACTAGGACGAGCGCCGGCCGCCGTTTCAGGATGGCGTCGAGGTCCATCTCCTCGATCGTGCGGCCACGATAGTCGACGGAGCGGCGCGGCAGGATCTCGAGCCCCTTGAGCTGGGCCTCGGTCTCGATCCGGCCATGGGTCTCGACGACGCCCACCACCACGTCGGCCCCCTCGCGGAGGCGCCGGTGCGCGGCCGACAGCATCTCCCAGGTCTTGCCGACGCCGGGCGCGGCGCCGAGGAAGATCTTGTGCTTGCCGCGCGACTCCTTCTCCGCGGCTTTCAGGAGCGCGTCGGGCGAGGGCCGCAGATCGTCAACGGCTGTAGGCATGCAGCCGGATCATTGTCACCGCTTGGGCAGTGCGTCGAGGGCGAGATTGAGCTGCAGCACGTTGATCCGCGGTTCGCCCAGCAGCCCGTACATGCGACCCTCGGTGTGCTGCGCGACCAGCGCCTGAACCTCGGCCTCCGGCACCCCCCGCGCCTTGGCGACACGCGCCACCTGCCAGGCGGCCGCCTCGGGCGAAATATGTGGATCGAGACCGCTGCCGGAGGTCGTGACCAGATCGACGGGCACGCCCTTGCCCAGCCTCTCGGCGTCCTCCTTGACGCGGTCGACCAGCGCCTTGGAAGTCGGGCCGAGATTTGAGCCGGCCGAGTTGGCCGCGTTGTAGGGCGCAGCGACGGTCTTGGTCGAATCCGCCGGATCGGTGTCGGTCGTGGCCGACGGCCGGCCGTGGAAATAGGTCTCGCCGGCAAAGGACTGGCCGATCAGGCTCGAGCCGACGACCTTGCCGTCCTTCTGGAGGAGCGAGCCGCCGGCCTGGCCCGGAAAGGCCGCACCGGCGACACCCACCATGGCGAGCGGATAGGCGATGCCCAGCAGCGCGGTCATGAGGACCAGCATGACGAGCGAAGCGCGAAAATGACGAAGCATGATTGTCTCCTTCAGGCGAGGCCTGTGGCCGAGACCACGACGTCGATCAGCTTGATGCCGACGAAGGGTACGACCAGGCCGCCGATTCCATAGATCAGCAGGTTGCGTCGCAGCAGTGCGGCAGCCCCGCTCGGCCGGTACTGCACGCCGCGCAGGGCGAGCGGGATCAGCGCCACGATGATCAGGGCGTTGAAGATGATGGCCGACAGGATGGCGCTCTGCGGCGTCGACAGGCCCATGACATTCAGCACCCCGAGCTGCGGGTAGAAGGCGATGAACATCGCCGGGATGATGGCGAAGTACTTCGCCACGTCGTTGGCGATCGAGAAGGTGGTGAGCGCGCCGCGCGTCATCAGCAGCTGCTTGCCGATGGCCACGATCTCGATGAGCTTGGTCGGGTCGCTGTCGAGGTCGACCATGTTGCCGGCTTCGCGCGCGGCATTGGTGCCGGTCTGCATCGCGACGCCGACATCGGCCTGGGCGAGCGCCGGTGCGTCGTTGGTGCCGTCACCGCACATCGCCACCAGCTTGCCCTTGGCCTGCTCCTCGCGGATCAGGCGCAGCTTGGCCTCTGGCGTCGCCTGCGCGAGAAAATCGTCGACGCCCGCTTCGGCGGCGATCGCCGCCGCCGTCTGCGGATTGTCGCCGGTGATCATCACGGTGCGGATGCCCATGGCGCGCAGCTCGGCGAAGCGCTCGCGGATTCCACCCTTCACGATGTCCTTCAGATAGACGACACCCAGGATGCGGCCGTTGCGCGACACGCCGAGCGGCGTGCCGCCTTCCTTGGCGATGGTCGTGGCAATGCGGTTCACCTCCTCGACCGGCGGTGCGATGCCGAGCGAGCGGGCATGCTCGATCACCGAGTCGATGGCGCCCTTGCGAATCACCGCCCCTTCGTGATCGACGCCGCTCATGCGCGTCTGCGCCGTGAAGGGCACGAACTGCCCGTGCAGCTCGGCCACGTCGACGCCGCGCAGGCCATGTTTCTCCTTGGCCAGCACGACGATCGACCGGCCTTCCGGCGTCTCGTCGGCGAGGCTCGCGAGCTGGGCGACGCGGGCGACCTCCTCCTCGGTCACGCCGGTCACCGGGATGAACTGCGTGGCGTGGCGGTTGCCGAGCGTGATGGTGCCGGTCTTGTCGAGCAGCAGCGTATCGACGTCGCCCGCCGCCTCGACGGCGCGACCGGAAGTCGCCAGCACGTTGAACCGCACCAGCCGGTTCATGCCGGCAATGCCGATGGCCGACAGAAGCGCGCCGATGGTCGTCGGGATCAGGGTGACGAACAGCGCGATCAGCACGACGATTGAGACCGCACCTCCGGCATAGGTGGCGAAGCTCGGAATGCTGACGACGGCCAGCACGAAGATCAGCGTGAGACCGGCCAGCAGGACGCTGAGCGCCAGCTCGTTGGGGGTCTTCTGGCGCGCGGCGCCCTCGACCAGGGCAATCATGCGATCGAGGAAGCTCGATCCCTGCTCGGCGGTGATGCGCACCTTGATCCGGTCCGACAGTACACGCGTGCCGCCGGTGACGGCCGAGCGGTCGCCGCCGGCCTCGCGGATGACCGGCGCGGATTCGCCGGTGATGGCCGATTCGTCGATCGTGGCCACACCCTCGATGATCTCGCCGTCGCCCGGCACCAGGTCGCCGGCCTCGACCAGCACCGTCTCGCCCACCTTCAGCGTATGGGCGCGCCGCGGCTCGAACATGTCGTCGACGCCCAGCAGCACCTTGGCCGTGGTCTCGCTGCGCATCCGGCGCAGCGTGTCGGCCTGGGCCTTGCCGCGGCCCTCGGCGACCGCCTCGGCGAAGGTGGCGAACAGGACGGTGATCCACAGCCAGGCCACGATCTGGATCTGGAAGCCGCTGCCGGCCACACCGGTCGCGAGGTCGCGCACGGTGAGGACGGTGGCGGCCAGTGCCACCATCTCGACAGTGAACATCACCGGGTTCTTCACCAGCTCGCGCGGGTCGAGCTTGGTGAAGCTGCCCAGCAGGGCGGGTTTCAGGATCGCGGGGTCGAAGAGCGACTGCGACTTGTCACGTTTACTCATGATGACGCCTCGTTAGAACAGCGTGCCGGCCAGCAGGGCGAAATGCTCCGCGATGGGGCCGAGGGCCAGGGCCGGAAGGAAGGTGAGACCGCCGACGATCAGTACCGCGCCGACCAGGAGGCCGACGAACAGACCGCCATGGGTCGGAAAGGTGCCGGCCGAGATCGCGGCCTTGCGTTTGGAAGCGAGCGAGCCTGCGACGGCCAGCATCGGGATGATGATGGCGAAGCGGCCGACCATCATCGCGACGGCCAGGGTGCCGTTATAGAAGACGGTGTTGGCGGTCAGGCCGCCGAAGGCGCTGCCGTTGTTCGCCGCCGCGGACGTATAGGCATAGAAGATCTCGCTGAAGCCGTGCGGGCCTGCGTTGGCCGGGCCCGCGAGGCCGGCCGGGACGACCGCGGCGAGCGCCGTGAAGCCCAGCACCGCCAGCGGCACGCAGAGGATGGCGAGCATGGTGAACTTCACCTCGCGCGCCTCGATCTTCTTGCCGACATATTCCGGGGTCCGGCCGACCATCAGGCCGGCCAGGAAGATCGCCAGGATGGCGAACAGCAGCATGCCGTAGAGACCCGCGCCGACGCCGCCGATGATGATCTCGCCCAGCAGCATGTTGACCAGCGGGACCATGCCGCCCAGCGGCATGAAGCTGTCGAGCATGGCGTTCACCGCGCCGCACGAGGCGGCCGTCGTGATCACGGCGAACAAGGCCGAGAGCGTCACGCCGAAGCGCACCTCCTTGCCTTCCATGTTGCCGGCGGCATTGTCGACGCCGAGCGCGCCGATCAGCGGATTGCCGCCCGCCTCGGCCCAGTAGCAGACGACGACGCCGGCCAGGAACAGCACGCTCATGGCGGCCAGGATCGCCCAGCCCTGACGCTCGTCGCCGACGGCACGACCGAACAGGTTGGTGAGCGCCGCACCGATCACGAAGATCGACAGCATCTGGACAAGGTTCGAGAGCGCCGTCGGGTTTTCATAGGGATGCGCGGAGTTGGCGTTGAAGAAGCCGCCGCCGTTGGTGCCCAGCATCTTGATGGCGAGCTGCGAGGCCACCGGGCCCTGCGCGATGGTCTGCTTGGCACCCTCGAGCGTGGTCGCCTCGACATAGGAAGACAGGTTCTGCGGCACGCCCTGCCAGACGTAGAAGACCGTCAGCAACAGACAGAAGGGCAGCAGCACGTAGAGCGTGGCGCGCACCATGTCGGCCCAGAAGTTGCCGATGCCCTTGGACTCGGCACGCGCGAAGCCGCGCACCAGCGCCACGGCCAGGGCGATGCCGGTGGCGGCGCTCAGGAAGTTCTGAACCGAGAGGCCGGCCATCTGCGAGAGATAGCTCATGGTCGATTCGCCGCCGTAGCTCTGCCAGTTGGTGTTGGTCAGGAAGCTCACCGCGGTGTTACCCGCGAGGTCCGGCGCCACGGCGGACATGCCCTGGAGATTGAGCGGCAGCAGGTCCTGCAGGCGCAGCATCAGGTACAGGAAGGCGAAGCCCACGATGTGGAAGACCACCATGGCGCGGGCATAGACCCACCAGCTCTGTTCTTCCGCCGGGTCGATACCGGCCAGACGATAGAAGCCGCGCTCCATCGGCCGCAGCACCGGCGACAGCAGGGTGCGCCGTCCCGCCATGACGTTGTCGAGATAGCCGCCGAGCGGCCGCGTAAGCAGCAGCACGAGGCCGCAAAAAAGGGCGATCTGCGCCCAGCCGTTGAGAGTCATGGCCGCCTCAGAATTTCTCCGGCCGCGCCAGCGCGACCGTCAGATAGACGAGCAAAAGGGCGGCAAGGCCGCCGCCGAGCAGGTAATCGAACGTCATGATCGCCTCACAGCCTGTGGCACAGGCGTTCGTAGGCGATCAGCAGGCAGAACAGGACGAGGCCGCCGCCGAAGAACAGGATGTCGAGCATGGAAGTCTCCTTCGCCGCCATAGAAGGCGTTCCAGGCATAGGAATTCTAGCCGGCGGGCGCGCCGCCGGCATAGGAAATTCATAGGAGTTTGCGGCGCGGGAGCCGGCTGCCGAAAAGGCAAAGGTCCCTCGCTACGCTCGGGATGACACCGCCTTTGCCATCAGCGCACCTGCGCCTGTACCAACGAGATTGTCATCCCGAGCGTAGCGAGGGACCTTTCGCTTTCCTCAAAGGCCGCACCACCACTTCGGTCGCCAACCGGTCACCGGTCGCAACCCGCGCCATACAAAATGCGGAAGCGTCGGCGTTGAGACGGCAATCAACGGAGCGTGCCACTCCAGCGGCGCGCTCCAATGGAGCGCTAGTGCCGGAACCTCAGGCTGATCGCCAGCATGCGCAGCGACAGCAGGCCGAGGCAGAGGCCCAGCATGCCGAACAGCAGGCTGGGCTCCTCGAGCGCCGCGCCGCGATAGGGAAAGACCTGGCCACCGGTCAGCATGACCAGCCAGATCAACGCCCAGCTCGCCATCTCGAAGAACGAGGCGGCGCCCGGCACGTAGTTGGCCGGCTTGGCGTAGGGCGCAAAGCGCACGCGCCAGAACAGGTAGGCGGACATCGCCACGAACCAGAGGAAACTCAGGAACTGCACGGCTGTCAGCAGGGTCGCGGGCTTGACGAGGCGGCACCAGAAGGCCGGCAGGCCGGTGGCGCACACGCCGTCGAGAGCCGTCGCCGTGAAGCCGACCGCTCCCTCCGCCAGCGCGGTGTTCGCCAGGACGATGTAGGCGAGCACCATCACCGGTATGGGCGAGAGGACCAGGATCCACTCCCACGCCAGGATCGGCGTCATCTTCGACTTGACCTGCGCCATCCGTCGCAGCCGCAGGCTAGTTCATCATGCGGGTGTGCAGGTCGAACATGATCCAGAAGCTGCCGCCCACCATGATGAACAGCAGGAGGCAGGTGAAGACCAGCGCCAGGATGTTCTCGCGCGGCGTGGTGGTGAAGTTGATGTGCAGGAAGAAGCGCAGATGGACCAGCACCTGCAGCACCGCGGCGATGCCGATGACAAGCAGCGTGCGCTGCGGCGGCAGGGCATGGGTGTAGACCAGCCAGAACGGAACGGCGCTCAGGATGACCGCCAGCACGAAGCCGATCAGGTAGGAGCGCAGGGCGTGCGGGGGTTGGTGTTCCATCACAGCAGCCCCGGCAGATAGACGATGGAGAAGATGCCGACCCAGGCAATGTCGAGGAAGTGCCAGAAGAGGCCGAGCCGGTAGAGCCGCGAGGCGACCGGCATCGAGAGCCCCTTCAGCGCGACCTGGGCGCCCAGCACCACGATCCAGATCAGGCCCATGGTCACATGGACGCCGTGCGTGCCCACCAGGGTGAAGAAGGCCGAGAGGAAGCCGCTGCGGTCGGGACCGGCGCCCTTGGCGATCATGCCGGCGAACTCGCGCACTTCGAGGAACACGAAGGCCGCGCCCAGCAGGAAGGTGATGGCGAGCCAGACAAGCACGGCGCCGCGATTGCCCGCCTTCACCTGCAGGCTGGCGAAGCCGAAGGTCATGCTGGAAACCAGCAGCAGCGCCGTCTCGATGGCGGCGTTGTCGAGTTCGAAGAGCTCCTTGCCGGTGGGACCGCCGGCGGTGCCGGGGATCATGATGGCGTAGGTCGCAAACAGCAGGGCGAAGATCACGGCATCGCCCATCAGGTAGAGCCAGAAGCCCAGCGCGCGCTGCTCGTGGGTTTCGATTTCCTCGCGCTCGTGTGCGCTCATGTGGGCGACGCTCATGAGCGGCTCCCCAGCAGGCGGAAGCGCTGGTCCTCGATCGCCTTCACCTCGGCGGCGGACATGGTGAACTCCTGATCGTCATTGGAAGAGCGCACGATCACGGCGGCGAACATGACGAGGCCTGAAACACCGACCAGCCACCAGATGTGCCAGACCATGGCGAAGCCCAGGACGAAGCCGAAGGCGCCCAGGATCACGCCGATCGGCGTGTTGGACGGGATGCGGATCGGTTCGTAGGCGGCCGGCCGCCGGTAGGCGATGCCCTTCTCCTTCATCTCGAGGAAGGCCTCGCGGTCTCCCACCGTCGGGATCACCGCGAAATTGTACGGCGGCGGCGGCGACGAGGTGGACCATTCCAGCGTGCGGCCGTCGAACGGATCGCCGGTGAGGTCGCGCGTCTTGGCGCGGTCGCGGATCGAGACATAGAGCTGCATCACCATGCAGCCGATGCCGCACAGGACGACCAGGGCACCGGACGCCGCGACCAGCAGGTAGGGCTGCCAGGTCGGATCGTTGTAGGTCTCCATGCGGCGCGGCATGCCCTTCAGGCCGAGCAGGTAGAGCGGCATGAAGGCGAGATAGAAGCCGATGATCCAGCACCAGAAGGCGCCGATGCCCCAGCCGCGGTTGAAGGCGAAGCCGAAGGCCTTGGGGAACCAGTACATGTAGCCGGCGAGGTAGCCGAACAGCACGCCCGGGATGATCATGTTGTGGAAGTGCGCGACCAGGAAGGTCGTGTTGTGCATCAGGAAGTCGGCCGGCGGGATGGCAAGCAGCACGCCGGTCATGCCGCCGATGACGAAGGTCACGATGAAGCCGATGCTCCACATCATCGACGGGTGGAACTCGATTCGGCCGCGATACCTGGTCAGCAGCCAGTTGAACACCTTCACGCCCGTGGGCTCGGCGATGATCTTGGTCATCACGCCGAAGAAGGCGTTGACGTTGGCGCTCGAGCCCATGGTGAAGAAATGGTGCAGCCAGACGGTGAAGGACAGGATGCCGATCGCCGCCGTCGCATAGACCAGCGATTCGTAGCCGAACAGGCGCTTGCGCGAGAAGGTCGACACGACCTCGGAGAAGATGCCGAAGGCCGGCAGGATCAGGATGTAGACTTCCGGATGGCCCCAGATCCAGAACAGGTTGACGTAGTTCATCATGTTGCCGCCATGCGCATTCGTGAAGAAGTGCATGCCGGCGAGGCGGTCGAGGGCGAGCAGGCCGCAGGCCACGGTGATGGCCGGGAAGGCGAAGGCCATCAGCACCGAGGCGACGAGCGCGGTCCAGACGAAGGGCGTCATGCGCATCAGGGTCATGCCCGGCGCGCGGCGCTTCAGGATCGTCACGATGAAGTTGATGCCCGACATGGTCGAGCCGACGCCGCTGATCAGGATGGCCCAGATCCAGTAGTCGACGCCGACACCCGGATTGTACTCGATGCCCGAATAGGGCGGGTAGCCGGTCCAGCCCGCGGTCGAGAACTTGCCGATGACCAGCGAGACCATGACCAATGCCGCACCGGCCGCACTCAGCCACAGGCTGACGGCGTTCAGCCACGGGAAGGCCACGTCGCGGGTGCCGATCTGCAGCGGCACGATGACGTTGATCAGTCCCGTCATGAACGGCATCGCCATGAAGAAGATCATGATGGTGCCGTGCGAGCTGAAGATCTGGTCGAAATGCTCGGGCGGCAGGTAGCCACCGGAGTTCAGCGCCATCGCCTGCTGGGCGCGCATCATCAGGGCATCGACGAAGCCGCGCAGCAGCATGATCAGCGCCAGCACGACGTACATGATGCCGATGCGCTTGTGGTCGACGCTGGTCAGCCAGTCGGTCCAGAGATACTTCCAGGCCTTCAGGTAGGTGAGCACGATGGCCACCAGCAGCGCGCCGCCCACGGTGACGAGGGCGCCACCCGCGGCGATGGGGCTGTAGAACGGCAGGGCCTCGATCGTCAGTTTGCCGAACATCGCCTATCTCCGGACCGGCGCGGAGTGCGCGTGGCCGCTGTGCCTGTATTTGTCGATGATCGAGTCGAACAGGTTGGGCTCGACCGTCGAATAGTAGGTGATGGGGTTGGCGCGGCTCTTGGCCGCCAGGGCGGGATAGGTCGTGGCGTCGAGCCTCGCGCCGCCCTGTTTGGCACGGGCCACCCAGGCGTCGAAGTCCGCCTGACTCATGGCCTTGACCTCGAAATGCTGCTGCGAATAGCCGCCGCCGCTGTACTGGCTGTTGCGACCGACGAAGGTGCCGGGCTGATCGGCCAGCATCTGCAGCCGGGTCTGCATGCCGGCCATGGCGTAGATCTGGCCGGCGAGCTGCGGCACGTAGAAGGAGTTCATCACCGTGTCGGAGGTGATGCGCAGGCTGACCGGACGGCCCGCCGGAAAGACGAGCTGGTTCACCACGGCAATCCCCTGCTCGGGATAGATGAACAGCCATTTCCAGTCCTGGGCCACGACCTGGACGTCGATCGGCGGTTCCTTTGATTCCAGCGGGCGATAGGGATCGAGCCTGTGCGTGCTGCGCCACAGCAGGACCGCGACGGCAATCACGATGACGGCAGGGATCAGCCAGGTCAGGGCGTCGATCTTGAACGAGTTGGCCCAGGTCGGCGTGTAAGCGGCCCTGGTGTTGGAGGCGCGGTACCGCCAAGCGAACCACAGGGTCAGGACGATGACCGGAACGACCACGATCATCATCACGCAGAAGGCGTCGAACAGCAGGTTCCGCTCAGCGAGCGCGATCGGGCCCTTCGGGTCGACCACGGCTGCATGCCTGAGGTCGCAGGCGCCCGCCAAAAGGGCCAAGCCGGCCGCGGACGCCGCTCCCCGCCATCGAGTTACAG
>CAIYWM010000488.1 GCA_903929895.1 uncultured Alphaproteobacteria bacterium | reverse complement strand
CCGCGACGGCGACCGCCGAGCCGGCGCTGGAGCCGCCGGGCAAGACGACCGGGGCGCCATTGGCCATCAGCTTGGGCGAGTAGGGGTTCAGCACATAGCCGGCGATCGAGCTGTAGCCCGACGGCATGCCGACCGCGAGGATGTTGGCGAACTCGGTGAGGTTCGCCTTGCCCAGGATTACCGCGCCGGCCTCGCGCAGCCTCTTGATAACGGGTGCGTCGTCCTTGGCGTGGGCGCCGTCGAGGGCCAGCGAGCCCGCGGTCGTGGGCTGCCTGTCGCCGGTGGCGATATTGTCCTTCACCAGGATCGGCAGGCCGGCCAGCGGCTGGCTCGTCGACGGCTTCACGGCGTCGAGGTCGGCGGCGATCGACAGGGCGTCGGGATTGGTCACTCGCACGGAGTTCAGCCCCGGTCCCTGTCGGTCGTAGGCTTCGATCCGGGCCAGATAGTCCCGGGTCAGCTCGCTCGATGTGACGCGGCCCTGCGCCAAGGCCTCCTGCAGGTCCGACAGCGAGGCATTGTCGACGGCGATCGCCGACTGGGCCGAAGCCGTAGCTGAACCCACCACGCCCAGCACGGCCGGCATCATGGCCAGGTCGCGGCGCTTGAGGCCGCCATCGCCCGGCGGCTGGGCACCCTTGGTGGGGTCGGTCACGGCAATCACCTGTGGTTTCCGCCGCCAAGATGGGCGGCGCGCGCATCTTTACATGATGCAAATGTCTGGCGTCGCCACCCGGCGGCTAGATTTCCCGGGTCTCGAGCATCAGCAGTTGGGCGCCGGCCTGGGCGAAGTTCCCGAGGTCGCCAGCCGTCGCCTGGCCTTCCTTCGAGGCGAACGCCGCTCCGATCGCCGCCATCGAATCGAACGTCAGGATGGCCACCAGGTGATACGGAGCGGGGCCTTGCGGTGTGCCGATCGGACCATCGTTGACCTCGTAGGAACGGAGGCCCGGGATCGTCTTGGCCAGCGGGACGTGCTTGTTGAAATAGTGGGCATCGAAGGCCGCCGCATCGGCGGGCTTGTTGTAGAGAACGACGAGCTTTGCCATTGGCTTTCTCCCCTGAGAGTGGCGGCATCTGACTAACGCAAGCGGGTTACAGTCAATCGTCCCTCGCGCCTTCGTGAGGTTCGCCACGCGACCGGCCTCCATTGCATGCCGCCTGCATCGCCTTAAACTCGGCTGCAAAAGTCGAACAAGGGGGAAACGATGACGTTCACACGACGGGGCGCGCTCGCGGCGCTCGCAGCGACGGTCTTGGCAACGCCTGCCGCCGCGCAGACCTATCCCGACAAGCCGATCCGCATGATCATCGCCTTCGCCGCTGGCGGACCGACCGATGTCGTGGGCCGCCTGCTGGCGCCCCGGGTCTCCGAGATCCTCGGCCAGCAAGTGGTGGTCGAGAACAAGCCCGGCGCGACCGGGAATATCGGCACCGCCATGGTCGCCGACGCCAAGCCGGACGGCTACACGATCCTGTTCAGCGCCTCGACCATGGCGATGGCGCCGGCGCTCTACGGCAAAGCGCTGGGCTACGATCCGGTGAACGGGCTCGCCGCCATCGCCTATGTCGCCAGTGTGCCGCTGATCCTGCTGGCGCCGATGGACGGCGCGAAGACGACGCCGGAACTCGTCGGCATGCTGCGCAAGGATCCGGGCAAGTATTCCTACGCCTCGTCGGGCAATGGCGGGATGATCCATCTCGCCAGCTACCTGTTCGCCACCCGCGCCGGCGGTGATGCGCTACACGTGCCTTATCGAGGCTCGGCGCCCGGCATGGTCGACATGATCGCCGGCCGGCACGGTTTCCAGATCGACACGCTGCAATCGAGCAAGGGCTTCATCGACGGCGGCAAGGTGCGCGTGCTCGGCGTCGCCGCCGACCAGCGGCTGAAGCAGCTTCCCGACGTGCCGACGATCAAGGAGTCCGCGGGCTTCGATTACGCCATCAACACCTGGTACGCGGCCTATGCGCCGGCCAAGACGCCGCGGCCGATCATCGACAGGCTGAACGCCGCCTTCAACCAGGCGCTCAAGCAGCCCGACATGGTGAAGAAGGCCGACGAACTTGCCATCGAGCTGGTCCAATCGACGCCCGAGCAGGCCAAGAAATTCTACGACGATCAGATGGCCTTCTGGGATCCCATCATCAAGCAATCGGGCGCCAAGGCGGAGTGACGATCCGTGGTAGAGAGTGCCGAGTAACGGAGAATGTGATGATCAAGTTCTACTACAACATGGCGCCGAACCCGATGAAGGTGGCGCTCTGCCTCGAAGAGATGGGCCTGCCCTACGAACTGGTGCCGGTGGATACGCGCAAGGGCGAGCAGCATTCGCCGGAATACCTGGCGATCAATCCCAACGCCAAGGTCCCGGCCATTGTCGACGGCGATGAGACGGTGTTCGACAGCAACGCGATCCTGCTCTACCTCGCGGAGAAGACGGGCAAGTTCACGCCTCCCAAGCGGGGCGAAATGCTGTCCTGGCTGATGTTCGTGGCCTCGGGCATCGGCCCGTACTCCGGCCAGGCGGTTCACTTCCGCAATTTCGCGCCGGAGCCCAAGGAATATGCCGTCAACCGCTACACGTTCGAGGCACAGCGCCACTGGGGCATCCTCGAGGCGCGGCTCGGCAAGCACCCTTACATGTGCGGCGACACCTACAGCATCGTCGACATGGCGGTATGGGGCTGGTCGCGGCTGATCCCGTTCGTGCTCGGGGCCGAGGCGCCGAAGCAATTCCCAAACATCCAGCGTCACCTCGCCGAAATCAACGCGCGGCCCGCAGCGGCCCGTGCGCTGGCCCTGAAGGACAAGCACACGTTCAAGGCCGAGATGGACGAGGCGGCCAAGCTCGCGATGTTCCCGCATCTGGGCAAGAAGGTCGCCTGAGCCGCAAGCGCGGCTACATCATCCCCGGCGCACCGAGGTCGGTGCCGTCGATCATGCGGCTGTAGCGGAACGGCGTGGGATCGACGATCGGCGGGTCGCCGGCGATGAGGTCGGCGGCCAGCCGGCCCGCGCCGGGACCGATGCCGAAGCCGTGGCCGGTATAGCCGGTCGAGAGGAAGAGGCCGGGCAGGGGATCGACGGCGGAGATGACCGGGATGCCGTCGGGTGTCGAGTCGATCAGGCCGCCCCAGGCATGTGCCACCTTCAGCCCCTTCAGTGCCGGATAGTGGTCGGCGAGCCGCGTGAGGCCGCGCTCGAGCAGCACCGGATCGGCGGAGGGATCGAGCGTGCGCTGCCGCTCGAAGGGCGATTCCAGATCGAACGACCAGTTGGCGAAGGATTCCGGTCCTTCGAGGAACGAGCGCCCGATGCCGAAGGTGAGACCGGCGCGGCGTTTCACGAAGGTCGGCCAGAACTGCCGGGCGTAGAGCAGACCCTGCGGCGACAGTTCGACCAGACCGCGTCCGCCCAATCCCACCGTGTAACCACCGTCGAGGCGGCGGCGGATCGTGACATCGGGCATCGACAGGCCGCCGCCGGTCACCTCGGGCGCCGCCACCGTGGCGAAGGAGGTCGAGCGCACGCTGGCCTGGGCCAGCCGCAGGTCGTGGCGGCGGCAGAAGAGGGAGCTCCAGGCGCCACCGGCCAGCAGGACGGTGCGGGTGCGGATGATACCGTGTTCCGTGATGACGCCCGCAACCTTGCCGCCTTCGATGTCGAGGCCGCGCGCGGCGCAGTTCTGATGAAGCGTGGCGCCGTGCTTGCGGGCCCCCTCGGCGAGGGCCGGGCCGGCGAGGGATGGCTCGGCGCGCCCATCCGTCGGCGAATGGACGCCGCCGATCCACTGGCCTGTACTGCCGGGCGTCAGTTCCTTCGCCTCGGCGGCGCTCAGCACCCGGCTGTGCATCTGGTACTCTCGGGCCTTAAGGGTCCATTCCTCCCACTGCGCGAAATCGGCCGGGCGGTCGGTGACATAGGTGAGGCCGGTGCGACGAAAGCCGGTCTCGGCACCCAGCTCGCGGGAAAGCTCGCCCCAGATCTCCAGGCTCTTCATGGCGAGCGGCAGTTCACGCAGGTCGCGATGCTGCTGGCGGCACCAGCCCCAGTTCCGGCTGGTCTGCTCGCCACCGATCACACCCTTCTCAATCAGCGCGACCTGGTGTCCCCGTTTCGCCAGCCAGTAGGCGGCGGTGCTTCCCGCGATGCCGGCGCCGATGACCACGATTTCGGCGGCGGGCGGGAGTTTCTCATCGCTGACGACGGGCTGGACGGGTGGGGACATCGGCTTCCTGGGGGCTGTACGCGTTGCGGAACAGTGTATCGCACGCTTTACGCGCCGGAACCCGGCGCGGTACCTTCCATCCCCTAAAAGGAGCCCCCAATGGACCTGACGTTCGGCAAGGAAGAACTCGCCTTCCAACAGGAAGTGCGCGACTGGCTGAAAGAGAATCTGACGCCCGAGATCCAGGGTGAGATCAAGGTCGGCCGAAACGCCTACATGTCGAAGGAGCGCCTGGTCGACTGGCAGAAGCGGCTGGCCAAGAAGGGCTGGCTCTGCACCGGTTGGCCCAAGGAGTTCGGCGGCCCGGGCTTCACGACGACGCAGAAGTACATCTTCGAGATGGAGATGGCGAAGGCCGGCGCCCCCGGCACTTCGCCGTTCGGCCCCAAGATGTGCGCGCCGGTGATCATGAAGTACGGCTCGGCCGAGCAGAAGGCACGCCACCTGCCGCCGATGCTGAACTCCGACCTGATCTGGTGCCAGGGCTATTCCGAGCCGGGCTCGGGTTCGGACCTCGCGAGCCTGCGCACCAAGGCGGTGCGCGAGGGCGACTTCTACATCGTCAACGGTCAGAAGACCTGGACGACGCTGGCGCAGACGGCCGACTGGATCTTCTGCCTGGTGCGCACCTCGAACGAGGGCAAGCCGCAGGAGGGTATCTCCTTCCTGCTGATCGACATGAAGACGCCCGGCATTTCGGTCGAGCCGATCATCACCGCCGACGGCAACCGCGCCGGCACCCAGGAAGTGAACTCGGTGTTCCTCACCGATGTGAAAGTGCCGGTCGAGAACCTGGTCGGCGAGGAGAACAAGGGCTGGACCTACGCCAAGTACCTGCTCGAGTTCGAGCGCGGCGGCAATCCGTACAGCCCGCGCCTGCGCTCGGGCTTCGAGCGGCTGAAGCGGCTGGCGCAGTCGATGCCGGAAGGCGATGATTCGATCATGGCCGACCAGGCCTGGCGCGAGAAGCTCGCCCGCATGGACATCGAGATTTCCGGCCTCGAGATGTTCGAGCAGGAGTTCTATTCCAAGCTGGCGTCGGGCCAGAACCCTGGTCCGCTGTCGTCGATGATCAAGCTGCGCGGCACCGAGGTGATGCAGCAGGTCCAGGAATACGCCGTCGAGGCCGCCGGCTACTACAGCCAGCCGTTCCCCGAGCAGCGCGCCTGGAACGCCAATGTCGAGCCGATCGGGCCCGAGGGCGCCGACGTGCTGGCGCCGCGCTACTTCAATGGCCGCAAGATGACGATCTACGGCGGCTCCTCGGAAGTGCAGCGCGGGATCATGTCCAAAGTGATGCTGGGGCTCTGACCCCTCCGTCGCTCACGCGCCACCTCCCCATTTGAATGGGGAGGCAATGAAGTTTCCCCGCCTCCCCATTCAAATGGGGAGGTGCCCCGAAGGGGCGGAGGGGTCAGGAGAGAAACCATGCGTCTAGCCTTCAACGATCAGGAACTGGCCTTCCAGCAGGAAGTGCGCGACTGGATCAGCGCCAACATGCCGCCGGAAGTGGCGGAGGAGAGCCGCCGCAGCCGCAGCAGCCACGTCTCCAAGGAGCGGCTGCTGCAGTGGCAGAAGAAGCTGGCCGGCAAGGGCTGGCTCTGCCCCAACTGGCCGAAGGAATACGGTGGAACGGGCTGGACCTCGACGCAGAAGTTCATCTTCGAGATGGAGATGGCGCGCGCCGATTCGCCCTATCTCTCGTCATTCAGCATCAAGATGGTCGCCCCCGTGCTGATGAAGTTCGGCAGCGACGCGCAGAAGAAGCGCTTCCTGCCGAAGATCGCCGCCGCCGAGGAGTTGTGGTGCCAGGGATATTCCGAGCCGGGCTCGGGCTCCGACCTCGCGAGCCTGCGCACCAAGGCTGAACGTCAGGGCGACCACTATGTCGTGAATGGCCAGAAGATCTGGACGACCAACGCACATTTCGCCGACTGGATCTTCTGCCTGGTGCGCACCTCCAACGAGGGCAAGCGTCAGGAGGGCATTTCCTTCCTGCTGATCGACATGAAGTCGCCGGGCATCACGCTTGACCCGATCTATCTGGTCGACGGCACGCGGACGCCGATGCGCCACGAGGTCAACCAGGTCTTCTTCACCGATGTGAAGGTGCCGGTCGAGAACCTGGTCGG
Organism: uncultured Alphaproteobacteria bacterium; assembly: GCA_903929895.1. Classification (GTDB taxonomy): domain Bacteria; phylum Pseudomonadota; class Alphaproteobacteria; order Reyranellales; family Reyranellaceae; genus Reyranella. The sequence goes on along the minus strand of CAIYWM010000488.1, from coordinate 1,132 downwards.
TGAGGAGAACAAGGGCTGGACCTACGCCAAGTTCCTGCTCGAGTTCGAGCGTGGCGGCCAGGCCTTCGGGCCGCGGCTGCGCAAGGCCTTCCGCCATCTCCAGACGCTGTCGAAGACCCAGATGAACCAGGGTGAGTCGCTGTCGACCGATCCGCAGTGGCGCGAGAAGATGGCGGCCGTCGAGATGGAGATCGACGCCATCGAGATGAACGAGCTGATGTTCTACTCGAGCCTCAAGACCGGAGACGCGCCGGGCAACATGGGCTCGGTCGTGAAGATGCGGGGCACCGAGGTCGGGCAGAAGGTGACCGAACTGGCGGTCGAGGCGGTCGGCTGGTACGGCACGCCCTTCACCGAGCTGCGCAACTACGACAGCAACGTCGTGCCGGTGGGTGGCGAGTATGTCGACGACGTCTCGCCGCGCTACTTCAACACGCGCAAGACGACGATCTACGGCGGTTCGTCGGAAGTGCAGCGCAACGTGCTGGCCAAGGCGATGCTCGGCCTCTGAGGCGGGCATCGCGTGAGCGCTCCGAAGAAGGCGGTCTTCTACGTGATCCTGGCGCTGATCGTCGGGGTCGCTCTGGAAATTGCGTCCTCGGCGTTTCTCTACGCCGTCCACAAGGACAGGATCGCGAACCTGCCCGGACCGCCCTCGGAGCCTGCGACGTTTCTGGCGGTACGAACGGGGCTGAGCTGGCTGTTCCCCGGATCGTTTCCGGACCCGGCGACCTACCGGCGCATGACGCGTCAGCCGGCAGGCTTCTTCGCCGAGGATCCGGAGCAGGGGTATCGGGCCAATCCCGGGCGATACGTGTTCCGCTATAGCGGACTGCGGCAGGGCAAGCCCGAGCATCTCGACGCGATCGTGACGATCAAGGCGGACGGCATGCGCTTCAGCGGTTCATCGGCGGCCACGGCTGCGCGACGGATCTTCGTGCTGGGCGATTCCTACGTATTCGGCGACGGCGTGAACGACGAGCAGACCTTCGCCTTCCTGCTGCAGACGGCCTTTCCCGACTCGGCCGTCGAACTGCACGCGCTCGCCGGATATTCCTGGGCCAACGCCCTGGTCACGATGGATCGGATCAGGGACCGCATCCGTCCCGGTGACGTCGTCGTGCTGGGCTAT
>CAIYWM010000487.1 GCA_903929895.1 uncultured Alphaproteobacteria bacterium | reverse complement strand
CGCCGACACGCTGGGGCTCGGGCTGCACGAACTCTTCCCCAGCGAGGCGGCCCCGGCCAAGACGATGGTCGCGGTGCACCGGGCCGGCGAGGGCGGGCTGCAGGAAGTGGCGGCGACCGGCTACCGCTGGCGCCATCTCGGCGGCGGCGCGCCGCTCGATCGCATGGAAGTGTTTCATCTGGTCTTCCCGCGCGCCAAAGGCATGGAGACGGCCGTCTCCCACCCCGGCCAGGAGCATTGCTACGTGCTGTCGGGCGAGGTGCTGTTCCATGTCGGCGACGAACAGCACCTGCTGAAGGCGGGTGACGGCATCCTGATCGATTCGCAGCAGCCGCATCGCGCCGAGAATGCCGGCCGCGGGCAGGCGCAGGTGTTGATGTCGGTGGCAAAGCCCGCCGATGCGGCCGAGGTGCCGGACTGGTGGCGCCTCTCGTCCGCGAAACTCAAGGAAGAGAAACCGAAGGAGGAAAGCCAGCCATGAGCAAGCATGTTCCCGACACGGCGGCGGCCAATGCAGGCCTGGCCACCACGCGCGAAGCCTCCCGGCGTGACCACAAGCCCTACCAGGTGCGCCATCTCGACGAGATCGAGTGGGAGACGATCCGCTGGCCGGGCGAGACCGGCAAGATGCTGTTCCATCCGAGCCCTGACGACCCGACACAGCCGAACGCCGGGATCCTGCGGCTGGAGCCGGGCGCTCATCATCCCGAGCACTATCACGGCTTCGCGCAGGTCTGGCTGGTGCTGAAGGGCGACTTCGTGATCGACGGGCGAACCTGTACGCCGGGCACGATGCTCTATCACCCCGACCCGCATTTCGAGGGCGAGTTCCGGACCGAGACCGGCGGCGAGATCCTGATCGTGCAGTATCCCGGCCCGACGACCGGCGAACGGCCGATCTATGCCGGCCGGTTCAACATGGAAAAGCGCAAGTCGGTCGCCGAGGAGCGCGTCGACCTCTAAAGGATGAGGCCGTTTGTTGATCAGCGCAGGCTGGCGTTGATCTTGTCGAGCGCCGAGGTGCCCGGGCACAGCTCCGGGGCGTTCAGCGTGTTGAGCGGCACGTCGACCGTGTTCAGGTTGGCGTGCAGGTCGCTTGGGGTCGGATCGACATAGAGCAGGCCGGTCACGACCTCGCCGGCATGCATGCCTTCCTGGATGCGCTTCATCGCCGAGACCTTGTCGGACGGATCGTAGTCCTCGCCGAGCTTGCGCAGGCGCAGGACCGAGCCGTCATGCTGCTGCACGATCTTCGTGGTGCCGGGATCGTAGGAGGTGGTGATCTCCTCGCGGGTCTCGATGAAGTCGATGCGGTTCAGCGCCTCGTTGTGCTCGCGCACATAGTCGTAGCTCTTGGTCGAGCCCGCATGGTTATTGAAGGCGACGCAGGGGCTGATGACATCGAGGAAGGCCGCGCCCTTGTGGTCCATCGCCGCCTTGATCAGCGGCACGAGCTGGTGCTTGTCGCCCGAGAAGGAGCGGCCGACGAAAGTGGCGCCCATCAGGATGGCCAGCGAAACCATGTCGATCGAGGAGTCGGAGTTGGCGACGCCCTTCTTGCTGATCGAGCCCTTGTCGGCGGTGGCGGAGAACTGGCCCTTGGTGAGGCCGTACACGCCGTTGTTCATGACGATGTAGGTCATGTTCACGCCGCGCCGCATGACGTGGGCGAACTGGCCGAGGCCGATCGAGGCGGAATCGCCGTCGCCCGACACGCCCATGTAGATCAGGTCGCGGTTGGCCAGGTTCGCGCCGGTCATCACCGAGGGCATGCGGCCGTGCACGGTGTTGAAGCCGTGGCTGGCGCCCACGAAGTAGGTCGGCGCCTTGGACGAGCAGCCGATGCCGGAGAGCTTGGCGACCTGGTGAGGCAGGATGTCGAGCTCATAGCAGGCCTGGATGATCGCGGCGCTGATCGAGTCGTGGCCGCAGCCGGCGCAGAGCGTCGAGACGGCGCCTTCGTAGTCGCGGCGGGTGAAGCCCGCCTTGTTCTTGACCAGCGAGGGGTGATGGAGACGGGGCTTGGCGATGTAGGTCATGACGCGGCCTTGTCGAACGAGACAACCTTGAACTGACCGAGCTTGGTGGCGATGTCGGTCGCGATGAAGCGCGCCGTGATCGGCGTGCCGTCATAATGCAGGACGGGGACGATCTTGCGCGCGTCGAGCGTGTATTCGCTGAGCAGCATGGTGCGCAGCTGCGCGTCGCGGTTCTGCTCGACGATGAAGACGCGGTCGTGCTCGTGGATGAAATCCTCGACACTTTGCGCAAACGGGAAGGAGCGCACGCGCAGCGCGTTGACGTGATGGCCCTCGGCCTCGAGATGGTCGAGCGCTTCGTCCATCGCCGGGCTGGTCGAGCCGAAATAGATCACGCCGAAGCGGGTCGGCTTGGGTGAGGAATAGCGCAGCGGCTGCGGCGCGATCTTCTTCGCGGTCTCCCACTTCTTCTGCAGCCGCTCCATGTTGCGCACATAGACCGGCCCTTCCTCCGAATAGCGCGCGTACTCGTCCTTGGTCGTGCCGCGCGTGAAGTAGGAGCCCTTGGTCGGATGCGTGCCGGGATAGGTGCGGAACGGGATGCCGTCGCCGTCGACGTCGAGGTAGCGG
>CAIYWM010000486.1 GCA_903929895.1 uncultured Alphaproteobacteria bacterium | reverse complement strand
GCGGGCGCGGATCTCGGCGACCGCGGCGAAGTCGAGGCCGAAGCAGGGATTGGCCACGATCAGCAGATCGCCCTCGCTCGACAGCTCGCGGGCCAGCACGGCGCGCTGCACGTTGCCGCCCGACAGGCCGCGGATAGCGGCGTCCGGTCCCGGCGTCTTCACCTTGTAGGCCTCGATCAGCTTGCGCGCCGTCTCGCGCATAGGCCCGCGCCTGAGGCGGATGCCGTCGGGCGAGGAAGGCGGCTGGTCGAACGAGCGCAGCGCCATGTTCTCCGCCACCGACATGTCGGCCACGCAGGCGTTGCGCAGCGGCTCCTCCGGCAGGCAGGCGATCTTGTGGCGGACCATCTCGGGCCGCGTCGCGGTGTAGAGCTCGCCGTGCACCAGCATCCTGCCGGCCTCGTGGTCGCGCTGGCCGGCCAGGGTCTCGACGAGCTCGCGCTGGCCGTTGCCCGAGACGCCCGCAACCCCGACGATCTCGCCCGCGCGGATTTCGAGCGCCAGCTCCTCGACGGCGAGCTGGCCGACATTGTCGGCGACGCTGAGACCTTCCAGTTTCAGTACGGCCTTCCCGGGCGCCCGGGTCTCGCGCTCGACCACGCTGCGCGTCTCGCGCCGGCCGACCATCATCTCGGCCATCGTGTCGTTGTCGAGTTCGCTCGTCGGCCTGGTGCCGATCAGCTGGCCGCGGCGCAGCACCGTGACGGCGTCGCAATAGGTGTTCACCTCACGGAACTTGTGGGTGATGGTGACGATGGTGATCTGCCCGTCGGTCGTCAGCTTCTTCAGGGTGGTCAGCACCTCGTCGGCCTCGTCGGGCGTCAGCACCGAGGTCGGCTCGTCGAGGATCAGCAGGTTGCGCTTGAGATAGAGCTGGCGAAGGATCTCGCCCTTCTGCTTCTGGCCCGCCGCGAGATCGGCGACGGCCACATCGACTGGCACGGTGAACGGTGTCGTCTCGAAGAAGGCATTGAGCGCGCGGCGCTCCGCCGCCCAGTCGATCACCGCCGGCAGGTCGCCGCGCGACAGCACGAAGTTCTCCAGCACGGTCATGTTCGGCACCAGCGTGAAGTGCTGATAGACCATGCCGAGCCCCAGCTCGTGCGCCTGGCGCGGATGGGCGATCTCGACCTCGCGATCGTTCAGCAGGATCTGGCCCTGGTCGGCGGCGTAGTAGCCCATGGCGCATTTCACCAGCGTGCTCTTGCCCGCGCCGTTCTCGCCCAGCAGCGCATGGAAGGCGCCGGCCTCGATCTTCACCGAAACGTCGTCGAGCGCGGCCATCGCGCCGAAGCGCTTGGTGAAGCCGATCAGTTCGAGGGACGGCGCGGTCACGCCAGCGCCTTGAGAAGCGCCGCCGCGTGAGCGACGGCGCCGAACACGCCGCCCTGCATCTCGACCATCTTCAGCGCCGCCTCGTGATTGCCCCGGTCGGTGGCGCCGGTGCAGTCCTCCACGAGCAGGCATTCGAAGCCGCGATCGTTGGCCTCGCGCATCGTGGTGTGGACGCAGACATCGGTGGTGATGCCGGTCAGCACCAGATTGTCGATGCCGCGCGTGCGCAGCATCAGCTCGAGGTCGGTGGCGCAGAACGAGCCCTTGCCCGGCTTGTCGATGACCGGCTCGCCGGCGATCGGCGCGAGATCGGGAATGATCTCCCAGCCCGGCTCTCCGCGCACCAGGATGCGCCCGCAAGGGCCGGGATCGCCGATGCCGGCGCCGATCTGCTGCGAGCGCCAGCGCTTGTTGGCCGGCAGGTCGGAGAGATCGGGCCGATGGCCTTCGCGGGTATGGATCACGGTCCAACCGGCCTTGCGCGCGGCCGCGAGCAGCTTCCTGATCGGCTCGATGGGCGCGCGGGTGAGCGAGAGGTCGTAGCCAATCTTGTCGACATAGCCGCCGACGCCGCAGAAGTCGGTCTGCATGTCGATGATGACCAGGGCGGTGTTGTCGGGGCGCAGCGCGCCGTTCCACGGCCAGGCATAGGGGCGGGAGTCGATGTGGGTCTTGGTCATGACGGCTCCTACTTGACCGCACCCAGTTCAGCCGGCGCACCGCGCAGGCTGCGGGCCGGCGAACAGGTGGCGATCATCAGGGCGAGGGTGAGGACATAGGGCGCGGCGCTGAACAGGTAGTAGCCCTGGGTCACGCCGACCGACTGCAGCGCCGGGCTGATCGCGCCGGCCGCGCCGAACAGCAGCGAGGCCCACAGGCAGCGGATCGGATCCCAGCGCGCGAAGATCACCAGCGCCACGGCCATCAGGCCCTGGCCGCTCGACAGGCCTTCGTTCCAGCTGCCGGGATAGTAGAGCGACAGGAAAGCGCCGCCGATACCGGCGAAGCCGCCGCCGACCGCCGTCGCCAGCAGCCGTACCCGGCCCACCGAGGCGCCGATCGCCAGCGCCGCGTCGACGCTCTCGCCCGCGAGGCGGACGATCAGGCCCCAGCGCGTATTCTTCAACGCCCAGGCCAGCGCGAAGGCGAGCACGATGCCGACGATGAAGAGCGGATTGACCTGCAACGCCTGCTGGACCTGCGGGATGCTGCTCCAGCCGCCGAGATCGAGCGCGCCGAGGTTGGGCGCCTTGGGCTGGATGTAGGGCTTGCCCAGGAAGAAGGCGAGGCCGGTGCCGAACAGCATCAGGCCGATGCCGGTCGCGATGTCGTTGACCCGGGGCAGCTGGCAGAGGGCGGCGTGCAGCGCGCCCAGCATCAGGCCGACGCCGGCCGCCACCAGCACGCCGAGCCAGGGCGAGCCGCTCAGCAGCGCCGTGCCGTAGGCGCTCATCGCGCCCATCATCAGCGTGCCCTCGAGCCCCAGGTTGATGCGACCGCTGCGCTCGGTCAGGCATTCGCCGAGGCTCACGAAGATGAAGGGTGTGCTGACGCGGATGGCGCCCGCCAGCATGGCGAGAGGCACGCCCCAGAGACCGATGTCGCTGCCGTCCATGCTCAGCGTCCCTCCACCGCCCTGAAGCGCCACAGCCAGGCCCACGACCGGCCATACAGGGTCTCGCTGGCCAGGATGCAGACGAAGATGATGCCCTGCAGGACGACCACCGCCGCGTCGGGCAGATCGAGCCGGCGCTGCAGCAGGCCGCCGCTGGCGCCGATGCCGCCCAGCAGGATGGCGACGGGAATGATCGCCAGCGGATGATGGCGGGCGAGGAAGGACACGAGGATGCCGGTGAAGCCGTAGCCGACGGCCAGCGAGGCATTGGCCTTGCCGTGCACCGCCGCCACCTCGACCATGCCCGCGAGTCCCGCCGCCGCGCCGCCGGCGGCGCAGGCGACCAGCACGTAGCGGCCGACGTTCAGGCCCATCATGCGCGCGGTCTTCGGATTGCCGCCGATCACCTGCATGGCGAAGCCGAAGGTCGTGAAGCGCTGCACGGCGTAGCAGAGCAGGCAGGCCACGATGCCGAAGGCCAGGCCCCAATGGACATCGGAGCCGCCGATCGTGCCCAGCATGTTGGCGTCGCCGATCGGCGGGGTCGACGGCTTGTTGAGGCTCGACGGATCGCGCAGCGGGCCCTCGACGAAATGGTTCATCAGGGCGATGGCGATGTAGGTCAGCAGCAGGCTGGAGATCGTCTCGTTGACGCCGCGATACTGTCGCAGGCCGCCCGCCAACGCGATCCAGGCGCCGCCGGCGATCATCGCCGCCGCCGCCATGGCGAGATTGGTCACGAGCGGCCCGGAGGCCGCGACGGCGACGCCGGCGGCCGCGGCCGCCACGCCGCCCAGCACCAGCGCGCCTTCGTTGCCGATGATGATCAGTCCGAGCCGTGCCGGCAGCGCCGTGCACAGCGCCGTCAGGATCAGCGGCGCCGCGCGCGTGAGGGTGTTCTGGAAGGAGAACCAGCTGCCGAACGCGCCCTGGTACATGAGCGCGTAGGCCTCGAACGGATCGACGCCGGCATAGAGGATCAGCAGCAGGCCGAAGATCACCGCCGACGCGAGCAGAGCCAGCGCCGAGACGGCGATGCGTTCGAGGGCTGTGCCCATGCCCGTGCTCACGCGGGGCTCCTGCTCCTCACTCTGCCGTCAGGACGTCGCGCCCAGAACGCCTTCGACCAGGTAGTTCATGCCCTCGAGCTTGGGCTCGGTCTGGGTATAGGCCGCGCCGCCGTCGATGACGGTGTTGCCCTTGTTGTCCTTCAGCGGCCCCTTGAAGATCGCGAAGCTGCCGTCGACGATGCCCTTCCGGATCTCCTCGACCTTCGCCTTGGCCGCATCCGACACGGCCGGACCGAACGGCGAATTCTTGACATAGCCTTCCTTCAGGCCGCCGCGCACGAAGTTGCCCGGCACGCCGCCCTTCTTCATCGTCTCGACGAAGTCGACGTAGATCTTCTCCCACTGCCACTCGGCACCGGTGAGGTAGCCCTTGGGCGCGAGCTTGGCCTGGTTGGTGTGGTAGCCGCTGGTGAAGATGCCGGCGCGCTCGGCGGTCTCGATCACGACCTTCGGGCTGTCGACATGGCAGGTCACGACGTCGACGCCCTGCGCGATCATCGAGTTGGTGGCCTCGGCCTCCTTGACCGGCAGCGACCAGTCGCCGGTGAAGATCACCTGGGTGGTGGCTTTCGGGTTCACCGAGCGCGCGCCCAGGGTGAAGGCATTGATGTTGCGCAGGACCTGGGGGATCGGCTTGGCGGCGACGAAGCCCAGCTTGCCGCTCTTGGTGGTCATGCCGGCGACGATGCCGGCGAGATACTGCGCCTCATCGATGTAGCCGTAGTAGCTGCCGGTGTTCATCGGGTTCTTGGCCTGGTTCCACAGGCCGCCGCAGTGGCGGAACTGGACCTTCGGGTACTTGGCCGCCATGCGCAGCATGTGCGGGTCGAAGTAGCCGAACGAGGTCGGGAACAGCAGGGTGGCGCCGTCCATGTTGATCATGCTCTCCATCGACTTCTCGACGGCGACGGTCTCCGGCACCTTCTCTTCCTCGACGACCTTCACGCCGGCCATCTTCTTCAGGACGGCCGCCGCCTCGGCATGGGCCTGGTTGTAGCCGTAGTCGTCGCGCGGGCCGACATAGATGAAGCCCACCACCAGCGGCTTCTGCGCCTGGGCGCCGCCCGCGAGACCGAGAGCGGCCGCGCTGGCCGCGCCGCCCAGAAGTGCCCGCCGGCCGATATTGAACTTGTCGATCATCGAACGTCCCCCTCGATCGCTTATGCGGCCGTCGTGGCCTGAAAGGAGGACAGCAAGCCGTGTGCCACGCCCCGGAGGCGCCAAAAGCGGGTGAATCCGCAAAGGAACGGCCGTTTGCCGATCCGACATGTATGCAATTTCACCCCATTGCATTCTTTTTGGGCATGATTGAGTGCACTATCGGCCTTGGCATCCATCTTGTATGCAATCCGGCATGCGCAGCGACACCAACCCGACCCTGGCCGACAAGCTCGCCGCGGCGATCGCCGACGGCATCCTCAACGGCAAGTTGC